>DATFSB010000345.1:0-7555 GCA_035262825.1 Gemmatimonadales bacterium
CACGACGCCCGACTGCGCGTCGCCGAACTCGACGCCCATCGCCCCGGTCGTCACCGACGCTTCTTCCACGGCGTTGGTCCCGACGGTGATCGCCTGCCCGCCGGTCTGCTGGCTGCGCACCGGCGCGCCGTCGATGTAGACATTCTGCTCCCCGGGGCGGCCGCCCCGGATCGACACGCCGAGACCCGATCCCGACTCCACGACACCCGGTTGCAGCGCGATGACGTTGCGCACGTCGTCGACGGGCAGGCTGTTGATCGCCTCACCCGACACGATCGACTTCGAAGCGACTTGGTCGCGTGGCACGATGGGATTCGAGGCGATTACGTTCACCACCCCCACGGTCACGGCCGCTGGAGACAGCTTGATGTCGAGGGTGAGCGTCTGGCCGCCAAGCACGCGCACGTTCTGGATCTCGGCGGGGGCGTACCCGATGAATTGCGCGCGCAGCGTGAAGCTGCCCACCGGGACGTTGTTGAGGAAGTAATAGCCTTTGGCGTCCGTCAGGGCGCCGAACGAGGTTCCGACGATGATGACCTGGGCGTTCGCCAGTCCGCCGCCCGCCTGATCCGTCACCGTACCCTCGACCTTGCCGGTCGTCTGCTGCGCCGCGAGTGGCAGCGCCGCGAGGGCGACGGCGAGGAGTTGAGCGAAAAGCGTCCGCACACAACGTGTCATGGCAAGCGTCCTCCAGGATGGGGGTGGAGAGGCCAGTAAGGCGACGCTAGCGCACAGGGGGAGGGGCAGACAACGGGACTGCGACGAACGGCGATCCCGCACGACGGACGCGTCAGCGAGCGGGATGGGCGCGGCCGCTCGCCCGCGCTACCGTTTCGTCGTACCGGGAAGGCGATTCGTCGCAGTCGCCTTGTTCGGACGTCGCAGCCGATGTCGATTGTCCGTTTATGGCCACCACAGCGCGACGCGCCGTCGCGATCGGCGCCCTCGCCGTCGCCACCTTCGACATGCTGGATTGCGTCGTCGTGTATGGACTGCTGCGCGGCGTCACGGCGACGCAATGCTTTCAGGGCGTCGCGTCGGGATTGCTCGGCCGCGCATCATTTCAGGGAGGCTGGTCCACCGTCCTGCTCGGCGGAGTGTTGCACTTGTTCAATGCCACCGTGATCGTCACTGTCTATTCCCTGGCCAGCCGGCGCATCCCGCTGCTCACGCGCCGGCCGGTGCTCAGTGCCGTTCTGTACGGCTGTCTCGTCTTCGTGGTGATGAACTTCGTCGTGGTCCCGCTGTCGGCGGCGCGCGTCATGCGGATCACGCTGGTGAACCTGGTGAACGGCTTCCTCGGCCACATCATTTCCGTGGGGCTTCCCTGCCTCTGGGTCGTCCGGGCTGCCCGCCCGCGCGAGCCCGCTGCCGCGTGAGGCACCGGCTTCACCTACCGTCTCAGGCCCGCGCGGCCCATCTTCTCGCTGCATGAATCCCAGCGTCGCCCGCCGGCCGATCCCCTGGGGGCTGATCTTCGGGGCGTGGACCGCGTACGGCGTCGTGCAGGCCGCCGAAGGGTTCATCAACTACCAGATTCGCGGCACTCCCGTGCTGTGGTGGCAGCCGCTGCTGGCGCAGCTGCCGCAGGCATTCGTCTGGGCGCTCGCCACACCGGGCATCATGTGGCTGGGGCGGCGCTTTCCGATCGTGGGACCGCGCTGGCCGCAACACGTCGCGCTGCATCTCGTGATCAGCGTTTCCTTCGTCTTCCTGCAGGACGTGGGCTATGCGTACCACATCTCGAACATCTGGCCATCGCCGCGGCCGGTCATGGCGATGGCCTTGCAGCTGTTCGTCGTGTGGGCGCTCTCCGACGGGATGTTGTACTGGATGGTGCTGGTCGTGACCTACGCAGTCGATCATTATCGCCGCTTCCGGGAACGCGAGCTGACCGCCGCCCAGCTCGAGACGCAGCTGGCCCAGGCCGACCTGCAGGCGCTGAAGATGCAGCTGCAGCCGCATTTCCTGTACAACGCGCTGCACACCATCGGCTCGCTCGTCCGCACCGGCGACCGCGAGAATGCCGTACGGGTGGTGGCCGGCCTGGGCGGGCTGCTGCGGCTCGTGCTCGATCACGCCGCGCAGCAGGAGGTACCGCTCAAGCAGGAGCTCGATTTCATCCGCAGCTATCTCGAGATCGAGCAGATCCGGTTCCGCGACCGGCTGCAGGTGACGATTCAAGCGGAGCCGGACGTGCTGGACGCCAAGGTGCCGCACCTCATCCTGCAGCCGCTGGTCGAGAACGCGATCCGCCACGGCATCGCTCCGCATCTGTTCGCCAGCAAGGTGACGGTCGCGGCGCGCCGCACCAACAGCCGGCTGGAGCTGGTGGTGCGCGACGACGGACCGGGCACCGGCGTGGGCGATACGGCGCGCCCCGGGATCGGGCTCAGCAACACGCGCGCCCGGCTCACCCGGCTGTACGGCGACGATTTCGGCCTCGCGGTCGAGAACGCCGCCGGCGGCGGGCTCGAGGCCCGCCTCGAGCTGCCGTTCGCCCTCGCCCCCGTCGACTGGGTCGGGGAAGCATGACCACCGCGCGGGCCGGCATCCGCGCGCTCATCGTGGACGACGAGCCCGCCGCCCGGGATGCCATCCGCTCGCTGCTCGCCGGCGATACGGACATTCACATCGTGGGCGAGTGCGCCGACGGCCGCACGGCGCTGCGCGCCATCGCCAGCACGTCCCCCGACCTCCTGTTTCTCGACGTGCAGATGCCGGAAATGGACGGGTTCACGATGCTGCGCCAGCTCGAACCGGAGCGGCTGCCGGTGGTCGTGTTCGTGACCGCCTTCGATCAATACGCGCTGCGCGCATTCGACGTGCATGCGACCGACTACCTGCTGAAGCCGTTCGACGACGAACGCTTTCGCGAGGCGGTGTCGCGCGCCAAGCAGAGCGTTCGGGCAGGACAGCTGGGACGACTGAGCGAGGAGCTGCGGGCGCTGCTCGACGGCGTCGCGTCCCCGGTTGCGGCATCGCGGCCCGCCGCGCCCGGCGGACCGTACCTGAAACGCCTCGTGATCAAGTCGGGCGGACGCGTCACGCTGCTCAACGTACGCGACATCGACTGGATCGAAGCGGAAGGAGACTACGTCAAAATCCACGTCGGCAAGACGTGGCACCTGCTGCGTGAGACGATGAAGCGACTCGAGGCGCAGTTCGACCCGGCGCGCTTCGTCCGTATCCATCGCTCCACCATCGTGAACGTCGAGCGCATCAAGGAGCTGCAGTCCTACTTCCGCGGCGAGTACGTCGTCATTCTGCAGGACGGCAAGAGCCTGAAGCTGTCCCGCGGCTACAAGGAGCACCTCGAATCGGTGCTCGGACGGAAGTTCTAGGAGCCCACCCTTCACTACCGGACCGCTCATGCCGCAGCTGCTGCGCTGCTTCGTGCCGCTCGCCCTCGCCTGCTCGTGCACTCCTGCCTCGCGTACGGTGGACCTCGCGCAAACCCGCACCGCGCTGCAGGACGCCGACCGTGCCTTCAACCAGGCGACGGCCCAGCGTCGCACCGAGGGATGGATGCAGTTCATGGCGCCCGACGGCGCGATCATCCGGCCCGCTGGCATGCTCACCGGTCCCGCGGTGCGCGAGGCCATCACGAAAATGTTCGCCGACACCTCGTTCACCCTGACCTGGGAGCCGGTGCAGGCCGACGTCGGTGCGAGCGGCGATCTGGGATACACGATCGGACGCTGGGAAGCGCACTACCGCAACGACAAGGGCGTCCCGGCGAGCAACACGGGACGCTACCTCACGATCTGGAAACAGCAGGCCGATCGCTCGTGGAAGGTGGTCCAGGATATCGGCGTCACGGATCCGGCTCCGGCGGCGCAATGAGCGCGACCGTGCTTCAGGACGGCCGCTCTCGCCGAGCCGGGGCTTCAGCCCATGGGAACTGCGACCGCATTCCGCATTACGACCAGATCCCCCTTCACAACCATATCACTCACCACAACCAGGTCCCTCATCACGACCAGATGCCGAATCAATCGGTATCGGATCTCGTGCGTTTTCCCGTCCCCTGAAGGGGCGGCTCGGCCAGAACGCGCGCCCTTAAGGGCGCTGGTGATGAAGGCCTTGTTTGCGAACGTAGCTGACGGCGGTCTTGAGCTGGTGGAGCCCCACCGAACGGAGGTCGTAGCTGCGATCCCAGCGCAAGGATTCCTTACGGACGATGCCATCGCGATTCGCGATTCGTGCGCTCGCCCCCTTGAATCCCTGGACCATCCTCGGCACATCGAAGCACGACGGTAGCTGCAGAATCATGTGCACATGATCGCGGACGATGCCTACCTCGATGACACGAACGCGGTGCCGAGTGGCTTCCTCCAGCAGGAAGCGTTTCAAGAATGCTCCGACCGTTTCGTCTATAAATGGGAGCCGGCCAAAGGTCGTCCAAGAGAGATGCGCGTAGATGCGAACCGGCATCGATAATCCTCCGTCCTTCAGGACGGTCTCTCTCGCCGAGCCGGGGCTTCAGCCCACGGTAAACGGCGAAGGGAACTCCACACCATACTCCTGGAGCCCGATTTCCGGAGGAGCGTAGTCACGCGAGCATGATCAATTCAACGCTGGGTATCCCAGCGCCGGCGTCGGCTCGACCGTGGTATCCGCGTCGCCGACCATCGCGAAGCGCCGGATCCCGACGAGCGCCTGATTGCGGGTCAGCCCCGGGAGCCGCGGTCGAGGTCGCTGGCCGCCGAATCCCGGGCCTGCGTGATCCAGTGAAAGGCATCGGGGTGGCGGTGCGCACGAGAATCCCAGATGATCGTTCGCTTCATGTCAGCCCCGTTCGTCGGCGCCGCGCCCGGTGGCGGCGAATGTTAGAATAGGTCATGCCGAAGCCGCAGCAACCTGCTCTCGACCGGCTGGTCGATCGCAAGCCCCGCGACGACGAGATCGACGTCTTCGGTTTGACGCACACCGGGCTCGTGCGCGACGTCAACCAGGACAACTTCCTCATCGCCGGGATGCGGAAGCAGATGCAGATCCACCTCACCAGCCTCCCCGACCCGGACAAGCTGAGCGGCGACGAACGGGTCGCGATGTTCGGCATGGTCGCAGACGGCGTGGGCGGCGGCCCCCGGGGAGAGGAGGCGAGTCGCTTTGCCGCGGAAGCCATCATGCAATACGTGTCGCAATCGGTGAAGTGCTACTATGCGGCCGACTTTACCGACGAGCTGGCGTTTCTGCGCACACTCGAGGAAGGCGCCCTGCAGTGCCACATGGACCTGACGCGCCGCGCGCAGGATGATCCCGAGCTCGAGGGCATGGCCACGACGCTGACCCTGTGGATCGGCGTCTGGCCCCGGGCCTACCTGCTGCAGGTCGGCGACAGCCGCTGCTATGTCCTGCGGGGCGGCGAGTTGACGCAGATTTCGCGCGATCAGACGCTGGCGCAGGACCTGATCGACCAGGGCGTCTTCACCCGCGCCGACGCCGAGCACTCGCGCTTCGCCAACGTGCTGGCGAGCGCCATCGGCGGACCGGCGGCGGCGCCGATTGTCACGCGGCTGGAGCAGCAGTGGGGCGACATCGGCCTGATGTGCAGCGACGGTCTCACCCGGCACGTCCCGGACGCGCGCATCCGGGAGCGGCTGCTCGCGATGACCTCGGCGCGCCAAGCCTGCGAGACGCTGCTGGCCGACGCGCTCGATGCCGGCGGCAGCGACAACATCACGATCGTCGTGGGGCGCACCGTCCGCCGCGACTGATTTCCCGCCTCAGAAGCCCAGCCAGTAGTTCACCTTCAAGAGGAAGATGTTCTGGGCCGGCCCCTGAAACAGCGAGCGGGCGTCTGGTCCGAAATTGATCGCACCACGATACAGGCTCGAGTCGCTCTCGCGCGTCCACACGAGATACAGCGTCGATCCGGGGCGGTACTCCCACCGTAAGACCGCGTTGCCCCGCAGCGACCGGAACGTAAACGTGGGATCCGAGAACTGAATCGTCGTGTCCGCACCGGCGCCATCGGGGTCGATCTTGATCGTGTTCGGAGACCCCGGCGTCACCGAGATCGTCCCGATGTCCTGTCCGTACACGAGTTTTTTCAGTCCACGGGGCGCGGCGAATTCCTTGTACTTCGAGTAGGCACCACTCGCGATCAGGGGCTGGACGAAAAGTTCGAACGTCAGGTTGGGGGTGAAGGTCACGTTGAACCGAGTGTCCATCGAAACCGAGTGCTGTACCAAGTCGGCGAACAGGTAGTGGTTCTCCCCGAACGCCGTCGAGACGACGTTCGCATCGGTCCGCACCCACTGATCGCTCCTCGAGTTGTAGTTATAGGAAGGCCCCAGAGAGAGCGTGATATTCTCCGCCGGACGCAGCTGCAGGTTGACGCCCGTGAACCAGTCGGACTTTCCCTCGGTAGAGCGGTCGTATGACCCGTTGATGCCGACGACCACCGGCTTCCGGCGATCGGAGTTGACGTTCGCCTGCCAGTAGTTGACCGCCGGTCGCCGCAGCACCGGGCCGCCGCGGGAGAGGCGGTCATCGAAGACGCTGGCGCGGTAGATCCAAAAGGCGTTGAGGTCCCAGTAGTTGGGCAATATGATCTCCGCGAATGTCTGGCCCTGCCGGTCAACCAGGTCCCAGTCGAAGTTGTATTTCTGCTGGCCGCCGGCGATCAGATACAGCTGGCGGTACCAGCTCGTCGGTTTGGTCCACTGCCGGAACACATTCCCGCCCATGTACCAGTAGTCGGCCTGGGAGAGAAACGCGATGTCATTGTTCTCGAACCCCGGCGTGCGCAGGTTGGTGGAGACCTCCCAGAGCAGGTCCCCCTGGTCCCGCGCAAAGCGCGCGTACGCGCCGAACCCGCGCAGCGAGGTCGCCGACGGATCGTACTTGTCGCTGAACAGCCCGTTCGATCCGTTCCCGCGATCGGGGCGCTGGAAGTAACGGGCGCTGGAACGCTGCAGCCGCAAGATCGCCGCCGAGTCACCCGATACGCTGGTCCCCGCCACCTGCGCCATCAGGTGGTAGTCCCGCTTGTGAAAGTACATATCGGAAGACAGCCCGAACGACTCCGCATGCTTGCTCAGGCGGTCAGACTCCACCGTGTCGGTGAGATCGTGATAGACCGACGTCGCCATCGCCCGGACGACCGTCGCCCCGTCGCGCAGGTCCTTCTGCACGCGGCCCACGAAGTAGTTGGTGAACGGCTGAACGGCCACCTCCGAGCGGGCGTTGTTCGTCCACTGGACGGTGGCGTTCGCCCGACCCGTGATGGCGTCCATCGTGCCGATCGACCAGCCCGACGGCGTGCGGCCCGTCAGTTTGGCGGCCCCGATGATCGTGGAGTTGCCGGGGACGTCGGCGTGATTGACCGAATTGAGGGAATCGCCGTAGGCGAAGGGATCGATTTGCGGCGGCCGGCCGATGCGGCGCGAGTAGAACATCGAGAGGCTCGAGACGTTGGAGCAGAAGAAGCAGTTCAGGCCGCCGAACCCGAAGTAGCTCGAACCTTCCACGAAGAACGGCCGCTTCTCGTTGAACGCCGTCTCGAAGGCCGAGAGATTGACGACGGCCGGGTCGACCTCGACTT
>DATFSB010000346.1:0-6692 GCA_035262825.1 Gemmatimonadales bacterium
GTCGGCGAGCGGCAGCGTCCCTGGCGCACCGGAGCCACCATGTTTCTGGTGCTGGGCGGGCTCGCGCTCCTCGTGGCCGCGATCGGGCTCTACAGCGTCATCGCGTACAACGTCGCCCAGCGCACCCACGAGCTGGGTGTGCGCATCGCGCTGGGCGCCCGGCTCCAGGACGTTGTACGGCTGGTGCTCGGGGACGGCCTGCGGCTCGCGGCGGGCGGCATCGCCGCCGGCACGCTGTTGGCGCTTCTCGCCGGACCCATGATCGGGGCGCTGCTGTTTCAGGAATCGCCGCGCGATCCTTTCGTCTACGCATTCGTTACCCTCGTCCTGCTGGTCGCCGGAATCGGAGCCAGCCTCGTGCCGGGATTCAGGGCCGGCCGCGTGGACCCGAACATCGCGTTGCGCGCGGAGTGACGAGCGGTTTGTTTCCGGTGTGAGCCTGCGAGCCGTACTCATAGTGCTGCTGAGCGCCGCGCCCTGCGCCGCTCAGGCACCGGACGCGACGACCCGCTACCTCGACCGGGTGTTGCGGGGGGATAGCACCGCCCTGCTGGGTGGATTCGCGGGCGCGCCCGCGATCGACGACCCGATCGGCGGGCGAGTACGCAGCCGCACCGAGCTGAACCGGTTCGTGGCCGAGCGCCATGCGTGGTTGACGGAGCGAGCGGCGCGACTCGAGCTGGTGCACACCACCAGCGACGGCCGCCGCACCGTCGTCGAGGCGGTCCTGCATCTGCGCCTTCCCGATACCACGGTCGACCTGCCGATCGCCGTGGTGGGAGACAAGGGCAGCGGCAATCGCGTGACCGCCATCCGCGTCTACCACAGCCATTGGCCGCTCGAGGGAAAGCACGAGATCCGCCATCCACTGCTAACGCGAGATTCGGGGCTGGTGTTGCGCGACGTCGTCGCCGAGTATCAGCGCGCGCTCGCGGCGGGAGACGCCGCGGCGGCGCTCAATACCTTCGAGCCGGACGGGTATTTCCGGGAGCCTTCGGGAGGGATCTACGTGCACCGCGGGCGCGAGGCGCTGCGGCAGTTCCTCTCGGCAATTCTCGCGGGCGGCGGGATTCGGCTCGAGCATTGCAGCCTGATCGACGACGGCGTGGTCGCCGCGATCGAGTTCAACGCGGTGCAGTTCGGCGAAAAGAAGCTCGAGCCGAAGGCAGGCGTCGCGGTCTATGAACGTGGACCGACGGGTCGCCTGGCTGCGGCTCGCATATACGATGACGTCAACGTCGAGGCCCTTGCCCCCAGCAGCATCCGCTGACGGCTGATGGCTGATAGGCCTATTTCTTGATGAAGGTCCCCGCCTGCAGCTCCGCGTATGCCTTGCGAAGCTCCTCCTCCGTGTTCATCACGATCGGTCCATACCACGCCACCGGCTCCTCGATCGGCTTGCCCGAGACGAGCAGGAAACGGATTCCTTGGTCCCCGGCGCGCACTGTCACCTCGTCGCCCCGGTCGAACAGCACGAGCGAGCGGTTGCCGGTCTCGTCGAGTGCCACGGGTGGCGCCGACTGTCCTCCACCCTCCCCAACCTGCTCGGTGAGAACGCCGCGCGGCGCCGCAGCATCGCGAAACGAGCCGGCGCCGTCGAACACGTAGGCGAAGGCGTGGTTCGTCGTCGCTACCTGGAGCGTCTTGCGCTTGCCTGGCGGCACCCAGACATCGAGGTAGCGCGGATCGGCGGCGACGCCCTGCACGGGTCCCGTCTTGCCCCAGAATTCGCCGGTGATGACGCGCACCCGTGTCCCGTCGTCATCGGTGATTTCGGGGATGTCGGCGGCGGCGATATCCTGGTAGCGCGGCGCCGTCATCTTGAGCTTCGCCGGAAGATTCGCCCACAGCTGGAAGCCGTGCATCTTCCCGTCGGGATCACCCTTCGGCATCTCCTGATGCAGGATGCCGCTCCCGGCGGTCATCCATTGCACGTCACCCGAGCCCAGCGTGCCGCGGTTACCGAGGCTGTCGCCGTGGTTGACGGTGCCCTTCAATACATAGGTGATCGTCTCGATGCCGCGGTGGGGGTGCCAGGGGAACCCCGCCAGATAGTCATCGGGACGCTCGTTGCGAAAATCATCGAGCAGGAGAAACGGATCGTACTCGTCGGTATCGCCGAAGCCGAAGGCGCGGCGCAGACGGACTCCGGCGCCTTCGATGGTGGGCTTCGACTGGATGATGCGTTTGATCGGACGAATGGACACGGAGCACTCCTCGACGCACGTTCGTAGCCATGAAGATCGTGTTCTTCAAGACGCCGGCCGCCTTTCGCACCTGGCTCCAGCGCCATCACACTGAACATCGCATCCTGCACGTAGGGTTCCGCAAGCGCCACACCGGCAAGCCCAGCATCACCTGGCCCGAAGCGGTGGACGAGGCGCTGTGTTTCGGCTGGATCGACGGCGTGCGGCACCGCATCGACGCGTCGAGCTACACGATCCGGTTCACGCCGCGACGGCCCGGCAGCATCTGGAGTGCCATCAACCTGAAGCGCGCCCGCGCCCTGATCCGCGCCGGCCGTATGAGCAGTAACGGCCTGAAGGTGTTTGAGGCCCGCGACCGCAAACGGACCCGCCTATATGCTTACGAACAGCGTACCGAGGCGAAGTTTGCCCCGCGCCACGCCAGGCTGCTGCGGGCGAACCGCAAGGCCTGGGCGTGGTTCCAACGGCAAGCCCCATGGTACCGGCGCACCGCCACACATTGGGTGCAACGCGCAAAGCAGGAAGCCACGAGGCTGAAGCGCCTCGCGACGCTGATCCACTGCTCCGCTGCAGGGCGTCCGGTCGGTCCATTGGACCGGACGAAATACGCCCGGGACTAGTGGGGCTTGCGGGTCGAATGGGAAGGTTGATCGTCGCCGCCCATGAGCAGCCAGCGGCCGACAACCGCGATCATCAGAATTCCGAGAACGGCACCCATCACGGTCATGTTGCCTCCCGCACACGTTCAAGGCAGCACTACCGGTCTGCATCATTCAAAATCCGGCGTCGAAAAGCAAGCGTGTTGCGCTCCCGTTACAACCGCGCCGCGAGTAATGTTCTCCACATTCTTCCTGGAGGATGGATGTTCCGACGGACTTACGCACTCGTCTTCGTGGTGGGCGTGGCGGCATGTGGAAAAAGCGACAAACAACCCCAGCCGGCCAGTGTCGCGAACGCGCCACTCGATCCGCGATCCCCGGCGCTGCAGGCCAAGGCGCCCGACACCTTCAACGCGCACTTCGAGACGAGTGCCGGCGCCTTCACCGTCCAGGTCACACGCGCCTGGGCCCCGCTCGGCGCCGACCGTTTTTACAACCTGGTGAAGAACGGTTTCTTCGACGGCACCCGTTTCTTCCGCGTCCTGCCCGGCTTCGTCGTGCAGTTCGGGTTGAGCGGCAATCCCATGGTGTCCGCGCGGTGGCACACCGCTTCGATTCCCGACGATCCCGTGGAGCAGCACAACACCCGCGGCACGATCACATTCGCCACCGCGGGCCCCAACACCCGCACGACGCAGCTGTTCATCAACTTCGGCGACAACCTCAACCTCGACAGCCAGGGGTTCGCGCCGTTCGGCAAGGTGGTCGACGGCATGAACGTCGTGGATCGCATCTACTCGGGCTACGGAGAGCGGCCCGATCAGGGAGTGATCGAGTCACAGGGGAATGCCTACCTGGCCTCCCAGTTCCCGCGGCTCGACTCCATCGCCCAGGCGACGATCGTCCCGTAAACCGGAGCGGCGACCGCGGCATCCCATCCCAGACGCTCAACTCTGGAGGACGGTATGGCCGCTGTCTCGATTCGCACCCTGCTGCGGGCGATTCCCCTGGCTGCTACCCTGGGAGTCGCCGCAGGAGGGTGGGCCGTCGTAACACTCGATGACCTGCCCGATGCCGTAGTCGCCGGGAAGCCGATCACCCTCACGTTTACCGTACGCCAGCATGGCCACACCCTGCTCGACAACCTGCGCCCGTCGATCGAAGCGGTCATGGCGGGGGGGAGCGAGACGCTACGCGCCGATGCGGTTCCGGCGGGTGGCAAGGGTCGCTATCGCTCGACCCTGACCCTCCCCGATACGGGTCAGTGGCGTCTGACGATCAATTCCGGCTGGGGGGTGAGCCGCATCAACCTCGAGCCCATCATGGCTCTGCGGGCCGGGAAATCCGCGCCGGTGTACTCGCAGGCCGAGCGCGGCCGCAGGTTGTTCGTCGCCAAAGGGTGCGTGGAATGCCACCTGCACGGCGACCTGGCAGGAAGCGGCGTGGTCCAGGTCGGTCCGGAGTTGACGGCACTGCGGCTCCCCGCCGACTTCCTGCAGAAGTTTCTGGCCGATCCGTCGATCCTTCCGCCCGCGCAACAGTTGAACGGCGGTATGCCGAACCTCGATCTCAAACCCGCCGAGATCGCGGCGCTCGTCTCGTTTATCAACAGGGAGGGAACGACGGCCCGCGCTGGTGGGGGCCGATGACACAAGCGCTCAGCGAACGGTAAGGGTGCCCCGGAGCCGGAGGTCGCGCGAAGACGCGCCGACGAGCACGCGGAAGACCCCCGGCTCCACCACCCATTTCAGGTCGCGATCCAGCATCCGCAGCGCTTCCGGCCCCACCACGAAGGAGACCTCGCGCTGCTCGCCCGCCGCCAGCCGCACGCGACGGAAGCCGGCGAGCTGCAGCACCGGCCGCGTGACGCTCGCCAGCTCGTCCTTTACGTACAACTGGACCACTTCGTCCCCGGCACTGGATCCGACGTTCTTGACCGTGCAACGCACCGTCGCATGCCCGGCCGGCGGGATCACCGCCGGATCGATCGTCAGATCTGAATAGGCGAACGACGTGTAGCTCAATCCGTAGCCGAACGGAAACAGCGCAAGGCCCGTGAGATCGACGTAATCGTCGCCGCGGCCCGTCGGTTTGTGATCGTACACGAGCGGCAACTGCCCTTCGGATACCGGAAACGTGATCGGCAATCGACCGCCCGGGTTGCTGATTCCCAGCAGCACCTCGGCGACGGCGCGGCCCCCCGCTGCGCCGGGGTACCAGACGTCGAGCACCGCCCCCACGCGGTCGAGCCACCCCGACATCGTGACCGCGCTCCCGCCCACCAGCACGACGACGCAGGGCGTCCCCGTCGCGGCGACCGCGCGGATCAATTCGTCCTGATGCCCGGGGAGGCGCAGCGATGCTCGATCGCGAAACTCTCCTTCTTCGATCCCCGCGACGATGACGGCGACTTCGCTCGTGCGCGCGAGGCGCGTGGCGCGGCCGATCGCGGCGCGCCAGTCGTCCGGCACCCCGGCATCCCACACCAGGCGCACGCGACCGTTGCCCGTCGTCTCGAAGAATTCGAGTCGCAGCTCGTAGGACTTTCCCGGCTCGAGCGTCACTGCGGCGAGACGGGCGCCAGCCGAGCGCTTTTCCCAGTCGTCGAGCACGAGCCGGCCATCGACGTACAGTCGATAGCCGTCGCTCCCCACAACGCCGATGTGCCGCACGCCGCCCGCAGGGACAAGGAGGCGACCCGTCCAGCGGACCGAGTACCAGTCGCGCGCGATCCCGGGGGCCGGGCCATCGAGCGTCCAGGCGAAATCGACGCGCGGATCGATGCGTTCGAGGAGAGCGGCACCCGACAGGGTGATGTTGTCGTAATAGGCGGCGCGCAGCCCGGGCCGGCGCCCGCCGCCGGAGTCGTGGGTCAGCGCGCCCGAGGGGACCGGGAGGTACTCGATCGTGGCGCGGCCGGGACCTGCTTCGTACCGCACCCGGCCGCGCGCTCCAACGGCGGCGCGCAACCCGTCGAGGATCGAAACGCGACGCTCGCCCGGCGCGCTGTAGCCGCCGAGTCGCGCTTCCACGGCGTCGGCGCCGATCAACGCGATCGAGCTGCCGCGACGGATCGGCAGCACCGGTCCGGCGTTCTTGAGCAGCACGATCGATTCCCGCGCCGCTTCGAGCGCCAGCGCCTGATGCGTCGCGTCGGCGGCGCTGCGCGACGCGCTGTCGGGGTCGGCATAGGGATGTTCGAACAGCCCGAGCTCGAACTTCGCGCGCAACACCCGTGCGACCGCCCGATCGACCACCGAATCCGAAACGAGGCCGCGCCGGATCGCCTCCCAGTAGGGCCGATACTGCTCGTAGGACGATTGAAACACCACGTCGAGGCCGGCATCGTACGCGTCCCGCGCAGCGGTCGGTGTATCGGGCTCGGTCATGTGCAACACCGTGGCACCCCCCGTTGCCGCGGCGTCGGAGATGACGAATCCGGGGAAGGCCCAGCGCCGCTTCAGCACCTCTGAGAGCAGCCAGTGGTTCTGGGTGGCGGGGCTGCCGTTCACCGAGTTGTAGGCGGTCATGATCGAGTGCGCGTGCGCATCCTGGATCGCCACGGCGAAGGGCGGGAAATAGGTTTCCTCGAGCTCGCGCTCGTCCCATTCGATCGGATAGCTGTCCCGTCCCCCCTCCCCCGCGTTCGCCACGAAGTGCTTCGGCGTCGCCGCCACGCCCGCAGCCTCGAACGCAGCGACAAAGGAGCGCCCCATCGTAGCGGCGAGCAGCGGGTCCTCGCCGTACGTCTCCTCCACCCGTCCCCAGCGCACATCGCGCGACAGGTTCAACACCGGCGACAACACCTGCCGGATCCCGCGCGTCGCCGTCTCGGCGGCGATCGCGGCCGCCACGCGGGCGACGAGTGCAGTGTCCCAGGTCGCCG
>DATFSB010000347.1:0-8096 GCA_035262825.1 Gemmatimonadales bacterium
GTGAAGGACCCGCTCTACTTCGGGCTGCTGCTGCTGCGCCGCCACCAGGCCGATGCCGTCGTCGCCGGCGCCGACATGCATTACGCCGGCGTGATCCGGCCCGCGCTCGAAGTCGTCGGCGTCGAGCCGGGGCGGCGCCACACGAGCAGCGTCTACATGCTCGTCTTCCAGCAGCAGACGATTTTCTTCGCCGACTGCACGGTGAACATCGAGCCCGACTCGGAGACGCTGGCGGAAATCGCGTCGACGACGGCGCGGTTCGTGTGGCGCCTGGGAATCGAGCCGCGCGTCGCGATGCTGTCCTTCTCCAATTTCGGCTCGGTGAAGCATCCCGGCGCCGAACGGGTGCGGCGCGCCGTGCAGCTGCTGCACGAGCGCGAGCCGGAGCTGCAGGTCGACGGAGAGATGCAGGCGGATACGGCGGTGGTCGAGCAGATTCTCACCCGCATGTACCCCTTTTCCCGTCTGCGCGCCGCCGCCAACGTGTTGATATTCCCCGACCTCAACGCCGCGAACATCGCCTACAAGCTGCTGGCCCGGCTGGGCGGAGCGGAGGCGATCGGCCCCATTCTGGTCGGCATGGCCCAGCCGGTACACGTCTTGCAACGCGGCGCTGAAGTGAACGAGATCGTGAACCTCGCCGTCCTGGCCGCCCTGGATGCGCTGGAACATCAGCGCCCGCTCCGGCCTACCCTCTAGAGGATTCCTATGGCGTCTGCCCCGCCCAGTACGATCGGTCCCCGAACGTCGGGGGCGCAGCTCCTGGGCTTTGCGCCGCAGCATCCGGTGCACTTCAACCTGGGTCCTGCGGCGCTCTACGAGCTGGCGCTGCGGCGCGGCGAGGGCGTCCTCGCCGCCAGCGGACCGTTCTGCGCGGTGACGAGCCCGCACACCGGGCGCTCTCCCAACGACAAGTTCGTCGTCGATGAAGCGTCGAGCACCGAGCAGGTGTGGTGGGGAAAAGTGAATCAGCAGCTCGCCAGCGCCCACTTCGACCGCCTGGCGACCGACGTGATGCACCACCTGAACAGCCAGCAGCTGTTCGTTCGCGATCTGTTCGCCGGCGCGGACTCCGCCTACCGACTGCCGGTCCGGTTCCTCACGCCGAGCGCGTGGCACACCCTGTTCGTGTCGAACATGTTCCTCCGTCCCACCACCGCCGACCTGGCGGCGTTCAAGCCGGCGTGGCACGTGCTGCATGCGCCGGAGATGCAGGGCGATCCGGCAGTCCACGGCACGCGCTCGGGAACGTTCATCGTGATCAGCTTCGCCCGCCGCGTCGTACTGATCGGCGGGACGCGCTACGCCGGCGAGATGAAGAAGTCGATCTTCACGGTGTTGAATTACCTGCTCCCCGCGCAGGGCGTGCTGCCGATGCATTGCTCCGCCAACGTGGGCGAGGGGGGAGAAGTCGCCCTGTTCTTCGGGCTCTCGGGAACCGGCAAGACGACGCTGTCCGCGGACCCGCAGCGCGGTCTGATCGGCGACGACGAGCACGGGTGGAGCGATCACGGCGTATTCAACTTCGAGGGCGGCTGCTACGCCAAGGTGATCCGCCTGTCCGCGGAGACCGAGCCCGAGATCTACGCGACGACGCGCCGCTTCGGCACCGTGCTCGAGAACGTCGTCGTCGATCCCACGACGCGGGCGCTCGATCTCGATTCGGCCGCGATCACCGAGAATACCCGCGCCTGCTATCCGATCGACTTCATCCCGAATCACGTCCCGTCCGGCATCGGCGGCCACCCGACGCACATCATCTTCCTGACCTGTGACGCCTCGGGCGTGATGCCGCCGATCGCGCGGCTCGACCCCGCGCAGGCGATGTACCACTTCCTCTCGGGCTACACGGCGAAGGTGGCGGGAACCGAGCGCGGGGTCACCGAGCCGAAAGAGACGTTCTCCGCCTGCTTCGGCGCGCCGTTCCTGCCGCGTCATCCCAACGTGTACGCGACGATGCTGGGCGAGAAGATCGGGCGGCTCGGCGTGCAGTGCTGGCTCGTCAACACCGGCTGGACGGGCGGACCGTTCGGCACCGGCTCGCGCATGAAGCTGCCGCTGACGCGCGCCATGGTGCGGTCGGCGCTCGCCGGCCAGCTCGATCGTACGCCCACGGTGCGCGAGCCGGCGTTCGGCCTCGCCGTGCCGACGGACGTCCCCGGCGTGCCCGCCGATGTGTTGCTGCCGCGGCGCACCTGGGCCGATCCGGCCGCCTACGACGCGCAGGCGGCGCGTCTCGCCGACTCGTTCCGCAAGAACTTCGAGCAGTTCGAGAGTTCGGTACACGGCGCGGTGCGCGAGGCGGGGCCCCCGGGCCCGAGGACGTGACGCGGCTCGAAGTCGTCCGCGACCCGCTGTGGAACAACATCCAGCTCGAGCCCGCGGCGCTCGAGCTGCTCGACACCCCCGCCGTGCAACGACTGCGTTACGTGCGCCAGCTGGGGCACGCGTTTCTCGTTTACCCCGGCGCCACCCACACCCGCTTCGAGCACGCGCTCGGCGCCTACCACCTGGCGCGCCGGGCGCTCACCGCCTTCGCCGACGCCGGCGTCGCGGTCGACCCGGCTGACGGGCTGCGGCTGCGCCTCGCGGCGCTGCTGCACGACGTCGGGCATTACCCGTTTTCACACGCGCTCGAAGAAGCCGGGCTGCCCCATCACGAAACGCTCGCGGAGCGGCACCTCGCCCATCCCGACGTCACGGCAGCGCTGCAGCGTGCCGGGGTCACCGCCGCGCGCCTGTTGCCGCTGATTCGCGGCCAGGCCAAAGAGCCGCTGGCGGGGATCGTGTCCGGCCCCGTCGACGTGGACAAGCTCGACTACCTGTCGCGGGACGCGGCGATGTGCGGTGTGCCGTACGGCGTGATCGACGTGGAGCGCCTGCTCGCGTCCCTCGTCCTCGCCCCCGGCCCCGGCGGCCGCATCGCGCTCGCGGTGCACGAGAAGGGACTCTCGGCGCTCGAGTCGCTGCTGTTCGCCAAGTACCAGATGTACCGCACCGTCTACTGGCACCACGCGGTGCGCGCGGCGACGGTGATGTTCAAGCGGCTGGTCCGCCGCGCGATCGCCGACGGCCGCATCCGCCCCATGGACGTGGCGGTCGCGACCGACGACGGCCTGATTCACGAGCTCTCGCGCGACGATCCGACCGGCCTGGCGCTGCGGCTGCGCGAGCGGCGCCTCGCCAAGCGGATCCTCGACCTCCCGGCCGCCGAGGTGGCGACGGACGGCTCCGGGTGGCCCGCCGCCGACCCCGATCTGTGCGAGCGCGTCGAGGACCGGCTGGCCCGGGACGCCGGGCTCGTCCCCGGCGAGCTGTTCCTCGATTTTCCGGCGAAGCCGTCGATGTTCGGAACCGACCTGCCGCTGCTGCGGCGGGACGGCGGGCTGGTGCCGCTGGCGAGCGCCGAAGACGCCCACCTCGGGGTGCCGCGCGTCGCGGCAGAACTGTATCGATCGGCGCGGCGGCTGCGGGTGTTTACGCTGCGTTCCGCATCGGTCGACGCGGCGCGCGTGGTGGAGCTGGTACGGCTTCCGGGGGAAACGGTGGCGACCCGGCTCTAGCTGGTGGGCCGGGGGCGCTGCGCCTCGGTGGACAGCGTCGACTCGCCGTCCTCGGGGAATTCAACCGAGTCGATGCGGACCAGAATCGCCGTGATGTTGTCGAGGCCGCCGTGCCGGTTGGCTTCGTCGATCAGCTGATCGACCAGCTCCTGCGGCATGCGACCCTCCTGCCCCATGATCTCGTGCAGCTGTGGATCTTCCAGCATCCCCGTCAACCCGTCGGACGCGAGCAGGAACAAGTCCTTCGCCTTGACCGAGCCGACGTAGACGTCGGGGGTCACGTCGCTGTTGGCGCCGACGCAGCGCGTGATCACGTTGCTGTAGGGATGCGTGCGGGCCTGCTCGGCGGTGAGATAGCCGGCGTCGACCTGCTCCTGGACGTAGGAGTGGTCCTTGGTCACCTGCGTCAGCTTGCCGTCGCGCAGCAGGTAGGCGCGGCTGTCGCCCACCTGGCCGATCAGGAACCGCGTGCCGTACAGCACCAGCGACGTGACCGTCGTCCCCATCCCGCGCTTGTCGTGCTCGGTCAGCGTGCGCTGGAAGATGGCGGCGTTGGCGGCCCGGATCGCCGACTGCATCCGCTCCGTGACGTCCTTGTCCCCGAGCCCTTTGAGCGAGCCCAGCTCGCGCGCGATATGGCGCACCGCCATGTCGCTCGCCACTTCGCCCGCGGCATGGCCGCCCATCCCGTCGGCGACGACGAAGATGCCGCGGTCCGGGACCATGAGATAGCTGTCCTCGTTCCCCGACCGGATGATGCCGACGTCGGTTCTACCCGCGCAGGTAATGTGCACGCTCGATCGTTACGCCAGAATCCAGTACAGGAGGGCCGAAGTGGCCAAGACGATGACCGCGGCGCTCGAGCCGCAACCTTTTCCCTTCTTCTGCGGCGCCTGCCCGGCGGGTGGGCCGGGGCGCTTCGCCGGGGCAGCCTTGGGCGGTGGCCCTTTGGGAGCAGCGGCCGGTTTCGGTGCGGCTGCGGGCGTCGGTGACGGCTTGGGCGCCGGCGTGGGCGGTGGCTGCGGCGGCGCGGTCGGAGACGCAGCCACTTTCAAAGACTCGATCACCTTCGTTCCGCCGCCCTTCGCCACGCCCATCGCGTCGTCGGTCGGCTCGAACACCAGCTGAATGTCGCCGAAGCGGACCATCGTGCCTGGCGCGATCGGTGTATCGGCCTTGATGCGCTCGCCGTCGACGAACGTGCCGTTCGTAGACTCGAGATCCACCAGTACCCATACGCCTTCACGCCGCTGCAGCTTGGCATGCGACGTGGAGACGGATTCGTCGGGGATGATCAGGTCGTTGTAGTCGGCGCGGCCGATGTTGACGATCGGCGTCTTGACGAGGAGCCGCGTCCCTTTGAGGGACCCCGTGCGGACGAGAAAATTCGCGAGCGGCGCGGCCCCGCCACCGCCAGGATTCGCCGCGGCGGCGGCAGACCGCGGGGTGGCGGGCATGCCGAACGACGTGTTTTGCAGCCGCGACTCGGCGCCGGCGGGCGGCGGTGGAGGAGGGGGCGGCGGCGGCGCAGCAGGGGTGGCCGGGGCAGCCGCAGCAGCGGCGGGGACAGCCGCAGCAGCCGCCGGGGCAGCCGCAGCGGCGGCCGGTGCCGCTGCCGCCTGATCGGCATAGAAGCGAAAGCTTTCCTCACCGACCCGGATCACGTCCCCGCGCGTGAGCACGCGTTGTCCCGGCACGCGGACGTCGTTCACGAATACGCCATTAGTGCTCGAGTCGACCAGCAGATATCCCTTCGCGGAGGGGACGATCTCGGCGTGCCGCCGCGAAACGTCCTTTCCCGGAATGACGACGTCACACCCCGCTTCGCGACCCATGACGAGCGGCGCCGACATGATCACGTATTCGCGGCCGTCGGTGAGCGAAACGAGACGGCCGCCGGTTGTCCCGCCGCTCTTCACCCCCGTCGTGGAGCGTTGCTCGCCGCCTTGCGGCATCGCCATGGCGGGGATGAACGCCGTGCTGCCGCTGCGGCGCTCGTCGACGAACGTCAATTCCTGACCCGCGACCTGCAGCTTGTCGCCGTGCAGCAGCGGCGTCGGCTCTGCCCCGAGGCGGACACCGTTGATCATCAGCTCGGCGTCGGGGGTGGCCTTACGGATCACCACCTGACCGTCCGGTTGTCCCGAGAGCAGCGCATGCCGAGGGAGGAGGCCCGCTCCGGTGAGCGAAATGGCGCACTGGGGATCGCTCCCCAACACCACCTCACCCATCGGGATGGTGAACCGCCTGCCTCCAAGCTCGAGCATGGACATGAACGAGATCTCCGGGGCCTTGATCGAGGTCGGAAGTTACGCCCGGGTCTGTAACCGGGCAAGAAGACTCAGGTTACGGGCTCGTGCCCGACTCCGAAACGACGGTCAACTCCCGATCGACCAGCCCGCCGCGCAACCACCGCCAGAACAGCAGCGAGCCGAATGCGACCGTGGCGTAGCTGTTGATGAAGCGCCAGAGCAACGTGTAACTGGGCAACAACGGGCGTGGAACATAAATCGACATCACCGCCACCGAGAGCACCTCGGCGAGGCCGGAGGCCCCGGGCGTGGGGGCAAAATACAACAGGAAGGAGATGAATGTCTGGACGAGCAGGATGTCGAAGAACTGTGCCGGGAGGCCGAGGGCCCGCATCGCGATGTAGCCGGCCAGCAGCTTGTTGGCGTGTGAGGGGGCCGAGAGGATGATCGCCCAGAACAGCGCCAGCAGCCCTTTGGGGCTGCCGAAGGCGACGAGGCACTGGTGGGCCCGGTCGATCCCGTCGCGCAGCCCGTCGATGCGCGAGGCCACCCGTACGCTGCGTTTCTCGAGCCGCGTCGCCAGCCAGTGCACGAAGTCCCGCAGCAGGCGCGGGAAGAACATCGCGAATGCCATCAAGATCCCGATCAGGATGAAGATCAGGAAGCTGGTCTTGAAGAGGTCGTAGAGGGTGATGCCGAGAACCACGCCGTGACGGGCGAGGGAGCGCCCGGCGCCGAGGATGATCGAGAGTGGGCCCGCGATGGCGAAGAAAATGACGGTGGCCACGAACGTCATGAAGGTCGACGTCATCGCCTCGGGGAGGCGCACCCCCGCACGCCGCATCGTCCACATCATCATCGGCCCTGCGCCGGTCTGGAACGGCGTCAGGTACGCGGCCCACGCGCTCATCCCTCCGGAAATCACCATGTCCCGCCACCGCACCCCGGGGTGCACGTGCCGCGCTACGACCCAGAGGCGGGTGCCGCCGCCGAACCAGTCCATCGAGGCGAGTCCCAGCCCGACGATCAGCCACCACCAGTGCAGGCCCAGCAGGGCGGTGATGAAGGCGTGGAAGTTGTTGCCGTAGAGCAGCACGCCCGCACCAGCGGCGAGTGAAATGACGGCGAAGATCTCGAGCCCGCGCCGCAGCAGGCGGGGAGTGAGAGCGGTCGTTGGCGCGGGGGACTCGGGCTGGCCGGTCATCGGGCCTGCAAAAGTAAGCTGGCCCACGAAGCAGGGGGAGACTGGTTAAGTTTGATGGTTATGTCTGCTTCTCCCGACCGGGTGATCCTTCGCAACGCGCGCCAGCACAATCTGAAGGGCATCACCGTGGAGCTGCCCCGGCGGGCCCTCACGGTGGTCACCGGCCCGTCGGGATCGGGAAAGAGCTCGCTCGCCTTCGACACCCTCTACGCCGAGGGCCAGCGGCGCTACATCGAGTCGCTGTCCACGTATGCCAAGCAGTTCCTCGAGCGGATGCCCAAGCCGCTGGTCGACGGGCTGGAGGGTCTATCCCCGGCCGTCGCCATCGAGCAGAAGAACCCGACCACCTCGAGCCGGTCGACCGTCGGGACGGCGACCGAGATCTACGACTTCCTGCGCCTGCTCTGGGCGCGCGTCGCCACACCGCACTGCTCGTCCTGCGGCGCGGTCGTGCGGACGAATACCGTACAGAGTGTCGTTGACGAGCTGATTGCGGATTGCGGATTGCGGAATGCGGATTCGAGCGGCCGAGACGAGCAATCCGCAATCCGAAATCCGCAATCCGCAATCGCCATCACTTTTCCGCTACCTCAATCGGCTCATCGGCCAGATGTCGACGCCGCCGCCCAGCTCATAGCCGCGGGCTTCGTGCGGGCCCAGGTCGACGGCACGCTGGTCCGCCTCGATGACGCCGATGCCGCGCTGCGAGTCCGGGAAGGCCGGGAGGTGCTGGTCGTCGTGGACCGGCTCAGCGGCACGGCGGCAAACCAGGGACGCCTGACGGACGCCCTGGCCACGGCGTTCAGCGAGGGCGAGGGAGTCGCCCTGGTGCTGTCCAACGGCGATCGCCGCCGCTTCTCCGCGCTCCCCACCTGCTCGTCGTGCGGCAGGAGCGCCCCGGTGCTCACCCCCGCCCTGTTCTCGTTCAACAACCCGCGCGGCGCCTGCCCCGGCTGCAACGGCTTCGGCGCCGTACTGGAATACGACGAGTCGCTCATCGTCCCGGAGCCGGCGCGGTCGATCGCCGCAGGCGCCCTCGATCCGTGGACCAAGCCGCGCTATGAAGGCCGGCGGCGG
>DATFSB010000348.1:0-4321 GCA_035262825.1 Gemmatimonadales bacterium
CGCTGCAGCCGCAAGATCGCCGCCGAGTCACCCGATACGCTGGTCCCCGCCACCTGCGCCATCAGGTGGTAGTCCCGCTTGTGGAAGTACATATCGGACGACAGCCCGAACGACTCGGCATGCTTGCTCAAGCGGTCGGACTGCACGGTGTCGGTGAGATCGTGGTAGACCGACGTCGCCATCGCCCGCACGACTGTCGCCCCGTCGCGCAGATCCTTCTGCACCCGGCCGACGAAGTAATTGGTCAGGGGCTGGACCGCCACAGTGGAGCGAGAGTTGTCCATCCACTGCACCGTCGCATTCGCCTGTCCCGTGATGGCGTCGAGCGTGCCGATCGACCACCCGCTCGGCGTGCGGCCGGTCAGCTTCGCCGCACCGATGATCGTCGAGTTCACGGGAACGTCGGCATAATTGACCGAGTCTCCGTAGGCATAGGCGCTGATCTGCGGCGGCCGGCCGATGCGGCGCGAATAGAACATCGAGAGACTGGACACGTTGGAGCAGAAGAAGCAGTTCAGGCCGCCGAACCCGAAATAGCTCGACCCTTCCACGAAGAACGGCCGCTTCTCGTTGAACGCCGTCTCGAAGGCCGAGAGATTGACGACCGCCGGGTCGACCTCGACTTGCCCGAAATCCGGATTCACGGTCGCTGTGAGCGTGAGATTCGACGTCACGAGGTAGCGCGCGTCGGCGCCGATGCGGCCGTCGGTGGTGTGCGCCTTGGTGAAAGGATCGGTGGGATCGCTCACCGGGATATTGGTCGAGCGGCCCACCACGTAGGGCATGATCTCCGCTTTGCCGGGCGCACGGTGAATCACCATCCCGTCGAGATGGCCGAACCGCGGCGCGCCGCCGCTCTCGTTGAGATGCCAGAACGACCACTGCGACAGCTCGTTCAAGCGGTTCTCCTGGCGCCAGATCTGCAGTCCCCACGTCTGCTCCTGGTCGCTGGACCGATAGCGCAGCTGTGAGAACGGAATCCGCAGCTCGGCCGTCCAGCCCAGCGAGTCGATCGCCGTCTTCACTTCCCACACCGGATCCCAGGAGTCGTCGCCCCCGCCGCCCAGGCCGTTGGCATCGCCGCGCACCCCCGAGGGGTTCACGGTGAAGAACAGCCGGCCGATATGATCGTGATAGGTGTCGAAGATGACTGTGAGGTAATCGGCATCGGCGTTGGCGTCCCGCCGCACCAGCCGCGTCTGCACGCCCCGCCCCCCTGAATCGTCGTGCATCCGCGCGCCGACGTAGATCGCGGCATCGTCGTAGGCAAAGCGCACCTCGGTGCGCTGCGTCGCGGGTTGACCTTCGTGGGGCTGGGACTGCAGGAAGTTGGTGGCGACCGGTGCCGTCTGCCACACGGCTTCGTCGAGCTTTCCGTCGAGGTGAATTTCTTCTTTTAACTGGACCGCCCGAACTTCCGGCGGGGGGGTGGGATGGATGTTCTGTGTCCAGCCAGGGGTCGCAATGGTACAGGCCAGCATGACGGTCAGGGCGGCTGCTTTCGACATGGGCGACGACCAGGGGCAATAGATACCGAATTTGACGCCCCACCCTGGAACAAGGTTGCGCGGAAGATGTCAGGACTGTGTGGCGTTCCTTAACGCAGATGGGCCTTGAGCCAGGTGGCGAGGTCGTCCAGGACGGCCGCCGGTATGGTGGTGTCCTTGAGTGTCGGATACTCGGACGGCGACCCGTCGCCTTCGGTACGAAGGAAGAGGTGGTTCAGCCCGGGGTACACCTTGACCGTGACGTCCTTGTTACCTCCGGCCCGGAACGCCGCCGCCAGGGTGTCGGCCTGCCCCGCCGACACCTGCCGATCGAGGGCCCCCTGGAGAATCAGCACCGGGATGCGCACGGCGCGAGCGGTGGGCAGCGGGTCGTATGTGGCGAACCACCGCGTCCACGGGGTGGACTGCACTACCTGATCGACGCGCTGCGACACCAGGGCGAGCTGCGCCCGCCGCGCCGAGTCCGGAAGATCCGGGGCGGTCTCGATCGGGCGGCGGAATTGATCGACCAGGATCGCACGACCCCCTTTCCCCGGGCCGGCGAGCAGCACGATCCCCGCCAGCCTCGCATCGTCTTTGGCGACGAGCGGCGCGATCGCTCCACCCTCACTGTGCCCCAGCAGCACCACCTGCGACACGTCGGGGCGATGCCGCAGCCACGCCACCTCCTGTTTCACGTCGTCGGCGTAGTCAGCGGTCGTGCCGCCGGTGCCCGTGGAGCCCCCCACGCCACGGTCGTCGAGCCGCAGCACACCGATTCCCGCCGCCGCCAATCGGGCGGCGATGACCCGGAACGGCCGGTAGTCGGCGAGCAACGGCCAGAGATCTTCGTCCCGCAGCTGCTGCCCCGATCCCGTGATCGTGACGACGACGGGGACAGGCCGCTGCGCCCGGCTCGAGTCGATCGGCAGCGTCAGCGTTCCCGCGAGCGAGAAGGTATCGCCCTGCACGGAGCGCATCGGGATGCGTACCTCTTCAGCCGTGTACGCGGCGCCGGCGGGTGCGCGGTAGTCGGGAACGGGACGTCGTAACCCCGCCAGCGGCGCCAGCGAGTCGCGGCCGTTCCACAAATCGGCGTGCAGTCGCTGCGCGGCGACGTCGATCGGCCACGGCTTGCCACCGGTCGTGAGCGTCGTCGCCGCGATTCCCACGAACGACACCGTCGCGGAGTCGCCGTGGTGGGCGATCGTCACGGGAATGACCGAGTCGCTGCCCATGATCAGCATGGGGACGGTGGTGTCGCGCGCGAAGCGGCGGGCGAGCAGCGCCACGACCGCCACCGTCTGAGCCGGGATCACGCCCGCCACCGGGCCCGTCGCCTGTCCGGTCACGGTACGCCCGGCGGGCTGCGACACAGACGTCGTTTGTAACGATGACCCGTCCGCGGCGACGCTGAAGGTGCCGCGCAGCGTGTCTCCGGCGGCATTGTATGCCTGGGCGTCGAAGCGCCGGAACGCGCCGGTCGAGTCGAATTCGGTGCGGCTGTCGAGCTTGAGGCCGAGCAGTGGAATAACGACCGACATGGTGGCGACGCGTCCCGAGCGCTCGAACCGCTCCCGCCCGACTTCCGCCCCGCCCTGGTAGAGGCGATAGAGACCGGAGAACGCCGGCGGCTGCTGTGCCGCGAGTACGGCCGGAACGACGAGCAGCAGACTAACCCTTGCGATGACGATCATCCTTGCCTCCTCCAGGACCGCCGTGCAGCCGCTTGGCGTCGACGGCCGAGCGCCGCAACAGAAACTCGATTTGCCCGTTGAGACTGCGCAGCTCGTCCGACGCCCAGCGCTGCAGCGAGTCGTACAGCTCCGGATCGATCCGGAGCAGGAACGCGCGTCGCTCCGCCACGCCGGGTCGCCCGCCTACTGGTACAACGTACCCGTGTTGACGATCGGCTGCGTGGCCTGCTCGGAGCAGAGCACGACCATCAGATTGCTCACCATCGCCGCCTTCCGCTCCTCGTCGAGACGCACGATCTGCTTCTCGGAGAGTTGGGCGAGCGCCTGCTCGACCATCCCCACCGCCCCGTCGACGATGCGGGCCCGCGCGGCGATCACGGCGCTCGCCTGCTGGCGGCGCAGCATCACCGTCGCGATCTCCGGCGCGTATGCGAGGTGCGAGATGCGCGCCTCGAGCACGCGGACGCCCGCCCGGGCAAGCCGCTCCTGAATCTCGCCTTTCAGCTTTTCCGCCACTTCGGTGGTGTGGCTGGCGAGCGCCATCTGGCCTTCCTCGTGCGCGTCGTAGGGATATTGATTGGCGAGCCCGCGCAGCGCGGCCTCGCTCTGCACATGCACGAAGTTCTCGTAGTTCTCCACCTCGAACATCGCCTCGGCCGTTTCGACGACCTGCCACGACACGACGGCGCCGATCTCGATCGGGTTCGAGGAGTGATCGTTCACCTTGAGGCGCGCGGTCTCGAAGTTGCGCATTCGCAGCGACACGCGGCGCTTGGTGTACAGCGGGTTCGCCCACCACAGTCCCGGCTCTTTCGTCGTGCCGACGTAGCGACCGAACAGCTGCAACACCGTTCCCTGATTCGGCTGGACGACGAAGTACCCGGTCCACAGGAACACCACGAACACGACGGCGAGCGCCCACGCCACGATCAGGACCACCTGTTGGCTCACCAGCGCCGACAACAGCTGCCATACCATCAGCCCCGACGCGAGCAGCAGCACCACGATCATCAGCCCGCCCGGCCAGACACGCCCCTTCACCTCGCGAATCACCGCAGCACCCTCGGAAGAGAGACTAGCAATATGATATCATATCAATAGCAGATGTCAACGACCCGCTAACCTCTTGCCCCCCAA
>DATFSB010000349.1:0-10849 GCA_035262825.1 Gemmatimonadales bacterium
CCCGTCAACGTGCCGCAGCGACTCGCCGGCTGGGCCGGCGGGCTGTCAGGGGGCTCCTATCCGGCGGTGTTTCTGCTGGGGGCGACCTCGGGGATCGTCGCGGCGCCCTGCGGGGCGCCGGCGTTCGCGGCGGTTCTCACCTGGGTTGCGGCGACGCGCAGCGGTGTACTGGGCTTCGTGTATCTCTTTGTCTTCTCCCTGGGGATGACGGCGGTGCTTGCGGCCGCGGGACTCTTTTCGGGACTGCTCACCGTGCTGCCGAAGCCGGGACCCTGGATGGAGTGGATCAAACGGCTGTCCGCGGTGGTTCTTCTACTGGTGGCGGAGTACTACCTGATTCAAGTGGGAAAGACGCTGTGACGACAAACCGGTATTGGATGTGGAGTGTTGGGGTCGTAGTCCTTCTCGGGCTCGCGTTGCCAGGCCGCGCATTCGCTCAAGAGGGCCAGGACCTGGGCATTGCGCTCGGCGCCACCCCGCCGCCCGTGACGGTCCAGGACCTGGACGGCCGCCCCGTGAATCTCGGCGCGATCGTCGGCCAGAAGCCGCTGCTCATCGAGTTCTGGGCGACGTGGTGCCCGCTGTGCGCCGCGCTGATGCCGCAGCTCGACTCCGCCTACGCCCGGCATCAGGACAAGGTCGCCTTCGTCTCCGTCGCCGTGGCGGTCAATGAGAGCCCGGGGAGCGTGAAGCGTCATCTCGCCAAAGAGCCCCACCCGTTCCCGTTCCTGTGGGACGCGAACGGCAGTGCCGTGCGCGCATTCCAGGCGCCGTCCACGAGCTACATCGTAGTGCTCGATGCAAAGGGGAAGGTGGTGTATACGGGACTGGGAGAGGATCAGGACATAGAGGCCGCGCTGCAGAGGGTGGTAGGGGCCGGTAGGAGACGGTAGGGGTCATTTGAAAACGGCCGGGGCAACTCGCCTCGGCCGTTTCCCTTACCGTCTCCTACATTCGCTACCGTCTCCTACCGTCCCTCCTGCGGTATCGCTTTATCTATCGCCGCCCCCAGCTCCGTATACGCCGTCGGATCGATCTCGCGGAACGGCACCGCCCGCCAGGCGACCTTGCCGTCGGGACCGACGATGAACAGCGTGCGGTTGTCGATTTTGTTCTTGCTGGAAAAGGCGCCGAAAGCCTTGCCCACGGCGGAGCCGGAGTCGCTCGCGAACAGGAACGGAAACTCCGCGTCGCGCGCCCAGGACTGCAGGGCGGTATCGACATCGGCGCTGATCGCGATGAGCACCACGTTCTTGCCGCCTTTGAAGAGCTGCGCGTACTGATCACGGTACGCGTTCATTTGAATCGTTCAGCCCCGTGTTCGCGCCTTGTAGAAGAAGGCGAGGACGACCGTCTTGCCCTTGAAATCGCTCAGATGGACGGGGTTCTTGAGGAGCCCGTAGCGCGTCGCGCCCGGCATCGTGAAGTCCGGAGCGACCGCGCCGACCTCGAGAGGCTTGGGATCCTCCGGCGGCGCTGCCGCCGGTTGCTGAGCCGCAAGCGACCCGGCGAGCGGTACGGCGAGAGCGGCGAGCATCAGGCTGCGCATTCTGCCTGCCTCGGGGTGAGAGGTTCGGGAATATACTTCATCCATGCGACTCCACGTCGGCACGTCAGGATACAATTTCCCCGAATGGAAGGGCACGTTCTACCCCGCGAAGATCAAGCCGGCGGAGATGCTGCCCTACTACGCGGGCCGGCTGTCGACGGTGGAGATCAACTACACCTTCTACCGTATGCCGAACGCGAAAACCGTGTCCGGGTGGAGTCAGGCCGTCCCCGACGGATTCACATTCGTGGTCAAGACGCCGCAACGGATTACCCACATCGGACGGTTGCGGGAGATCGACGACTCGCTGCGCTACTTCACGGAGACCGTCCGGCCGCTGGGCGCCAAGCTCGGTCCGATCCTCGTGCAACTGCCCCCCAACTTCAAGCTGGACCTCGGACGCCTCAAGGATTTTCTCACCCTCTTTCCCGCCGACTTGCGTTGTGCCTTCGAGTTTCGCAATCCGTCG
This sequence comes from Gemmatimonadales bacterium, assembly GCA_035262825.1. GTDB lineage: Bacteria > Gemmatimonadota > Gemmatimonadetes > Gemmatimonadales > GWC2-71-9 > DASTHG01. The sequence goes on from DATFSB010000349.1 coordinate 2,019, forward strand.
TGGTTCACCGACGAGACCTACGCGGCGCTGCGGGCGGCGAATGCCGCACTGTGCGTCGCCGACACGGAGGACGGGCACACCCCGCTCCAGGCGACGGCGGATTTCGGCTACTTCCGCCTGCGTGACGAAGGGTACCAGCCGGCGGACCTCGAGACCTGGGCCGGCCGTGTGAGCGAACTCGGAGTGGGGTGGGGAGACGCGTTTGTGTTTTTCAAACACGAGGAGTCAGGAGAAGGTCCGAAGCTCGCCGAACAGTTCGCGACCCGGTTTGTGGACAGGTCGACTTAGCAGCCCAAGGGTCTCTGTGCAACACGCCGGGAGTGGGGGCTAGGACGCGGGGACGCGGGGGCCGCACAGCCTGTGCATCCTCTACCTGGCCGGCAATTGATTCGAAAACGTGGACCGGTTCGAGCGGTCCCGCGTCCAACGGTCCGGCGCCCCCACTCCCGGCGTTTGCTATGAACTCCCTCCAGCCTGTTTAGCGCGTCACAGGGCCGAGGTAGCGGTCCAACCAGTCGAGCGTCTCGGAGATCAAGAGGCCCCGGGGCACGAAGTGTCCGCCATCGTAGATCACGTGGCGCTTGCGGTCGGGCGGCGTTCCCAGCAGGCGAAACATCGGAAGCTGGGACGTCTCGATCGGGAAGAAGTGATCGTAGCGGCCATTGAGCATCAGCACCGGCATCCGGATGTGCGGCAGAAAATTGACCGGCTCGACGTCGGGCTGCCCGCGCTGCAGCTCGAGGCCGGCCACGTACAGTACCGCGGTCTTGAGGCGCGGCTCGAGCGCCGGCAACAGGCCGCCCATATAACCGCCCCAGCTGCGGCCGTAGAATGCCAGCCGCTGCGTGTCGATGTCGGCGCGGGTGTGGAGATAATCGATCGCCCGCCGGAAGTCCTTCCCCCACCAGATGACGTGATCGCGGTAGTTGTTGGTCTCGTTGGCGTACCAGCTGTCGAGCCCATCGCCGCGTTCGTAGGTGCTCTTGTACACGGGATAGAGCACCGCCCGGCCGCTCTTCAGGATGAAATCGATCGCGTCGTATTCGAGCGACGTGGCTGAAGAGCGGCTGTGCAGGGCGATCGCGCCGGGGAAATAGACAACCGTCTGGTACGGCGGCCGTCCGCTCTTGGGCAGAAACAGATAAGCGATTTCCCGCTCGTTTCCGTACGCCGCGTCGAAGGTGACGCGCCGCATCACCCAGCTTTCCGGTGTGGAGTCCGTCGCTTCGATCACCGGGCGGAGCGGCGCTGGGTCGTAGTCGAACGCGTGCCGATAAATCGCGAACACCGCGTCGGAAACGGGACGCTCGCGCGAGAAATCGCGCACCAGTCGCACGACCGGCCGCCGCGTGACCGCGGCGGTGGTGTCGTAGCGGGCTAAGCGGAACCCGTTCGTGGGCGAGCGATCGAAGGGCGGCTGGGCGAACGCCTCGGTAAAGTGGTACGTGGCGTCGTCGTAGCCGCCGCCCAGGATGTACCGTTGGCCCCCCGTTTCGTTGAAGCACCATTCCCGGGCGTTGCCGGCCATGTCCGCCGTACCGAACGGCCCGATGCCGGGATAACTGCCGACGGGGGCCGGTCCCTTGCCCGCGAAATTGCTCGCTGGAACGATCCACGACGCCGCGCGCGTCTCGGCCGCGCGGGTCCAGTGATAGATCGTCGGCAGTGACTTGCCGGCGAACCGGGCGTACGCCGCGGCCTCGTACCAGCTCACCCCCGTCACCGGATAGTCGCCCTGGCCGGCAGGGTAGTGGCCGACCTCCCACGTCGCTGGTCCCGGTCGTCCCGTCCGATCCTTGAACAGCGCCACCGCGCCTTCCCACGTCAGTGAGCGCCCATCCTTCTGGAAGCTCTTGTCCCACAACTCCCGCCTGCGATATCCGCCGCTGTCCACGAACCTCTGGAACCCGGCGTTGGTCACTTCGGTGCGGTCGATCAGGTAGGCGGCGAGCGGGACAGGATCGAGGTGATCGAGGCCGGGCAGGGAGATGGCGAAGCGAGCGAGTCCCGCAACGCGCACCATCCCCGTTTCGGGCGCGGACGCGCTGTCGAGCCGCAGCGGATCGGCGGACAGCCACTGCGGACCAGCCGCTCCCACCCAAGTGCGGAAGCCCGGCTTCTCGATCTTGAGGCGCGAAAATCCGTGCGGGAACCAGATGCTGTCGAGCGGCGTCGTGCCGACGGTTTCCCAGGTCGTATCGGAATTAGCGTAGTCCCGGCGTAAGACCACCGCTCCCGCGGGCTCCGTCCGGAGGCTCACGCGAGTCGCGATCAGCGGCCACAGCCGCGCGAGCGACGGGTCGTGCGGCAGGATGGCGCTCGCCTGCAGCGCCACGTGGTAGGCCGCTTCGGTATGCCCGCTGTCGGCCAGCTGGCGGATCTCGGGGGTCGCGGTTTCGCGCACCCAGTGGACGCGCGCATTGTGTCGCAGCGCGAGGCCGCCGGCCGCGAGCGCCATGAGCGCTATGGCGCCGAGGGCGAGGCGGCGACGGCTGGTGCCGGCGGGGCTCTGCGGGGGGAGCGGCACCGCCGTGCTGGGCGTCGTCAGCGACTCGAGCTGGCTCAGGATCTCCCCCGCCGAAGCCCAGCGATCCGCCGGCCGCTTCTCGAGACACCGCATCACGACCTTCGACAGCGCGATCGGCACTTCGCCCCGCAGCGCGTGCAACGGGACCGGGATCTCGGTGAGGTGGGCCGCCAGCACCGCCTGGGCGCTCGTCCCATCGAACGGCGGCCGGCCCGCGAGGGTCTCGTACGCGAGGACGCCGAACGAATAGAGATCGGCGCGATGATCGATGCGCGCATCGGCCGTGCACTGCTCCGGCGCCATGTAGGCCGGGGTCCCGATCGAGACGCCCGCGGTGGTCACCCGTGATTGTCCAGCCACTTCGCTGATCGCCTTCGCGATGCCGAAGTCGGTGATCATGGCGTGGCGGTTGGCGATCATCACGTTGTCCGGCTTGATGTCGCGGTGCACGACGTTGTGCTCGTGCGCGTACGCCAGCCCGTCGGCCACGTCGTGCAGCAGGCGCACCGCTTCGGAGACGGCCAGGGCGCCGTCCGTGGCGAGCCGGTCGCGCAACGAAGTGCCATCGACGAACGGCATGACGTAGAACAGCAGGCCTGCCGCTTCACCGGAGTCGTGCAACGGGAGGATGTGCGGATGGTTGAGCTGTGCCGCGATCTCGATCTCGCGCAGGAACCGCTCCGTCCCGAGCAGCGCCGCGAGCTCGGGCCGCAGCACCTTCACGGCGACGTGGCGATGGTGGCGGATGTCGCGGGCGAGGTAGACCATGGCCATGCCGCCATGGCCGATTTCACGCTCGATCGCATAGCGACCGGCGAGGGCGGTGTTCAGCTGGGTCGGAACGTGGTCCAAGAAGAAACGGCGATCTTAGGCGCTGGCGGCCTTCTTCTTTGGTGACGGCTTCGCTCCCTTGGCGGACTTCGCCTCGGGGGCGCTCTTGCCCTTGGAGAGGCTCTGCTTCAGCGCCTCCATCAGGTCGATGATCTGCGTCTTGGGCGCTTCGGTCGGCTCTTCGATGATCTCCTTGCCGTCGACCTTGCGCTGGATCTGGTCCAGAATGCGCTGTTTGACGGTGTCTTCGTACTTGTCGGGCTTGAAGGTCTCGGTCGCCGCCTGCTCGATGAGCTGCACCGCCATGTCGAGCTCGGGCTTCTTCACCTCGACCTTCGGGATCGGCACCTCATCGATCGACCGCACCTCGTTGGCGTAGCGCAGCTGCTCCATCGCGAGCCCGTGTGCGAGCGGTCGGATCATCACGAGATACTGCTTGCCCCGTGCCGCCCATTGGCCGATTGCGACCTTCTTCGTCTTCTTCAGCGCCTCGCCGAGCAGCGTGAAGGCGCGGTCCCCGCCCTTGTCCGGTCCGAGGAAGTAGACCTTGTCCATGTACATCCGGTCCACCGTCTCGGCGTCGACGAACTCCTGGATGTTGATCGACCCCGTCCCCTTTTCTTCCAGGGCCTTGAGCTCGTCCGGGGTGAACTGCACATACTGCCCCTTGGAGAACTCGTAGCCCTTCACCATGTCGTCCTTCTCCACCTTCTCGCCGTCCTTGGAACAGACATACTGCTGCTTCAGCCGGGAGCCGTCTTTCTTGTGCAACCAGTTGAAGGAGATCGCGGCCGATGATTCACCGGCCGAAAACATCTTGATCGGGACGGATACGAGCCCGAAGGAGATCGTGGCGGAGCCGATGGAGTGCGCGGGCATATACGAGGCAACTATATGAAGCTTCCGCTGTTGGCGCAAACGGCAGCGGTTTTCCCGCCTCCAGGATTGACTCGTTCTTGACAGGGAGCCGCTAGGCTGTGCGTCGTCCTTTTGCTGGAGGCGTATATGCGAGCACAGACCCTGTTTCTCGCTGGTGCGGTCGCTGGTGGCGTAATGGCCGGTTGCCGGGAGGCGACGACGTCGCCGCGACATGCGGCAACCACGCCACGATTCGCGACGGCGAGTGACACTGGGGGCGGGGGCGGTGGAGGCGGGAACCAATTCCACTTCGTCGCCAACGGCGACGGTGGGTCGCTCTTCTGGCAGGGTGGTGACACCCTGGGCGGTGGTGGTTTCACCTTCGGCTTTCTCAACGTCGGCCGCGGCGGGTCGACCAGCGATCCCCAAGCGTTCCTGTCGTACTTCATTCAACAGTGCGATGTGTTCTTCAACTGCACGTCCGTGCAGGGGTTCGGATCGATTCCGAGCAAGGACCTGTCGGGCGGCCTCTCCGCCCGTCATCTCCATCTGGCCACCAACACGACGGGAAACCCCAACTTCTTCAGTGACGGCCCGACGGGGCTGATCGTGGTGGATTGGAAGGCGAACGGATTGTTCACGCAAAGCTCCAGCGGGACGACTCGGCTGACCGCATTCGGCTTTCGCGAACAGCTGCAAGGAAGCTCCGATTTCGCGTCGGCGAACGCGACGGGGAGCGTGGTGGGGATCACGATAACACCCTTCAATTTCGCGAGCATCACGACCAACCACACCGTGATCATCGACATCGTCCACTGAGGATACCCGGGCATCTCGCGCTTCGACGCCGCCGCGATTGTGGCGGCGTCGTTGTGTTGCCGTCCCACTCGGCTACTTCGTAATCGCTCGCTCCACAATCCCCGACACGCTACCATACCTGATGCCCGAGGTCGTATCGATCGACCACTCCGCTGAGTCGCGGCTCTACGCCCGCGTCACCGGGCGCCTCATCCCCTTGCTGTTCTGCTGCTACGTCGCCGCTTACCTCGACCGCGTGAACATCGGCTTCGCCAAGCTCCAGATGCTGACCGATCTGGGGTTCAGCGAGACGGTGTACGGCCTGGGAGCCGGCATCTTCTTCATCGGCTACTTCATCTTCGAGATACCGAGCAACATCATCCTCCACCGGGTCGGAGCGCGGCGGTGGATCGCACGCGTGATGCTGACCTGGGCCGTGATCTCGGCGTCGATGGTATTCGTGACCACGCCCAGGGTGTTCTACATCCTGCGGTTCCTGCTCGGCGTCGCGGAGGCGGGCTTTTTCCCTGGCGTGATTCTGTATCTGACCTACTGGTACCCCGCCGCTCGGCGCGCTGGAGTGATTGCGCTGTTCATGACGGGCATTCCGATCGCCGGCGTCATCGGTGGGCCGATCTCCGGATGGATCTTGAAGGCCATGGTCGGGGTGCAGGGACTGGCGGGATGGCAGTGGTTATTCCTGTTCGAGGCGCTCCCCTCGCTCGCCCTCGGCGTGGCGGTGCTCGTCTACCTGGACAACGGCATTGCCGCGGCGCGGTGGCTGACCGCCGAGGAGCAGGCGTACCTGGCGCGCCGCGTCGCAGAGGACCAGCGGGACGTTTCGTCCCATGCTTTGCGGGACGGGCTCACGAATCCCCGCATCTGGGTGCTCGCCGCGATCTACTTCTGCCTGATCGCCGGGCTGTACGGCGCCGGCTTCTGGCTGCCCACCCTGATTGCGCGGACCGGCGTGCAGGGCCCCCTCGAGATCGGAATTCTCACGGTGCTGCCCAACGCCGCCGGCGCCATCGCGATGGTCGCGATCAGCCGTCGGTCAGACGCGGCGCGCGAGCGTCGCTGGCACCTCGTCACTCCCGCCCTGATCGGCGCGGCGGGCTGGCTGCTGACGGTACGCTATGGCGCGAACAGCGCCGTCGCGGTGGCGGGCATGACCCTCGCGATGGCCGGCGTCACCACCTCGCTCTCGCAGTTCTGGTGTTTGCCCACCGCATTGCTCGCCAGCGCCGCTGCGGCGACCGGCATTGCGCTCGTCAACTCGATCGGCAATCTCGCGGGCTTTCTCAGCCCGCTGGCGATTGGCTGGATCAGCGATCGCACGGGATCGACTGATATGGGCGTCTACGCCCTCGCTGCAATCATGTGCATTGGCAGCCTGCTGGTGTTGACCATCCCCAGGCGCATCGTCGACCGCTGAGCCTCGGGGCCGCGGCCGCGCTCGAATTGCCAATTAGGACGAGACCGATCTAGTATCAGGCGCAGAGCCCATGAGCCCGACCGGCAAGCCAGATCCAGATGCCCTCGCCGCTTACCGCGCCAAACGCTCCGCCGACCAGACGCCCGAACCGTCGGGGCGCGTCGCGGCGGAGCCGGGGCGGCGCTTCATCGTCCACCAGCATGCCGCGACGCGCCTGCACTTCGACTTGCGGCTCGAGCTGGAAGGCGTGCTGAAGTCGTGGGCCGTTCCGCGCGGACCTTCCGCCGATCCCACCGAGAAGCGTCTTGCCGTGCACGTCGAGGATCACCCCATCGAGTACGGCGATTTCGAAGGCATCATCCCCGAAGGGAACTACGGCGCCGGCGCCGTGATCGTGTGGGATCGCGGCCTCTGGGTGGCGCTCGAAGATCCCATCGAAGGCATGAAGAACGGGAAGCTGCTGTTCGAGCTGCGCGGCTACAAGCTGCGAGGGCGTTGGACGCTCGTGAAGATCAAGAAGGCGGAGAAGGAGTGGTTGCTGATCAAGGAGCGCGACGCCTACGTCTCCAAGAATGGAGATTCCTATCCGCCGGGCTCGGTGCTCTCGGGGCTCACGGTCGAAGAGCTGTACCACGGCAGCAAGAAGGCGGCCGAGCTCGTGGTCGAGCTGAAACAGCTCAAAGTCCCGGTGCGCGCCGTTCGCGCCGACGACGTCGCACCGATGCTCGCCGAGACGCGAGAGGACCCGTTCTCACGCGCCGGCTGGCTGTTCGAGGTGAAGCTCGACGGCTACCGCATGCGGGCGGTGAAAGAGAATGGCCAGGCGCGCCTCATCACACGCAACGGCAATGATTACAGCGCGGCGTTTCCCGAGCTGATCCGGCCGATCTCCGCTCTCCCATACGCGAACGTGCTCATGGACGGCGAGCTCGTCATCCTGGACGATGCCGGTCGCCCGAGCTTTCAGCGTTTGCAGAACCGCGCTCGCATCGCCCGTGCTCCCGACATCCGTCACGCGTCGGTCGAGACACCGGGCACGCTCTATCTCTTCGACCTGATGGTGCTCGAAGGGTTCGACCTGCGATCGCTGCCGCTCGTGAAGCGCAAGGCACTGCTGCGCAAAGTGCTCCCCGAGGCGGGCCCGTTGAAATATTCCGAGCACTTCGAGAAGGAGGGAGAGGCGCTGTACGACCAGGCGGTCGGCATGGGGCTCGAAGGGATCGTGGCCAAGCAGGCCGACTCTCCTTACAAGAGCGGCCGCTCGGATCTCTGGCTGAAGGTGCGCGCCGACAAGACGGGGGACTTCGTCGTCGTCGGGTTCACCGAGCCCCGCGGATCGCGCGGCGGGTTCGGCGCGCTGCATCTCGGCGGCTACGCCGGAGGAAAGCTCATCTACACCGGCCGGGCGGGGAGTGGCTTTTCGGCGAAACAGCTGAAAGAGGTATCGGATCGACTCGAGGAATTGGCGATCGATCGGCCGGCGTTCGAAGGCCCCGTACCCGCGGAGAAGGAGAGTCGCTGGGTGAAGCCCGAGCTCGTGGCCGAGGTGCGGTACAAGGAGGTCACCGGCGACGGTCTGCTGCGACAGCCGGTGTTCCTGAGGTTCCGCGACGATAAGAAGCCGGAAGAGTGCGTGATCGAAAAGCGCGCGTTGTCGGATGCTGGAGGTGAAGAGCCGCCACTCGCACTGTCGCGAAGCGACCCACAACCCAAAACGCGTGCGGTCACCTTTACGAACTTGCAGAAGGTCTTCTGGCCCGACGAAGGCTACACCAAGGGCGACCTGATCGAGTTCTACCGGGCGATCTCGCCGTGGATGCTGCCCTACCTCACCGAGCGCCCGCTCGTGTTGACACGCTATCCTGACGGGATCAACGGCAAGTCGTTTTTCCAGAAAGATGCGCCGCAATACGCCCAGGATTTCGTGCGCACGGTGACGATCTGGAGCGAGGATTCGCAGCGCGAGCTCGACTACTTCGTGTGCGACACCGAAGCGTCGCTGCTCTACATCGCCAACATGGGCGCCATCCTGCTGCACGTCTGGTCGAGCCGCGTAGCGACGCTCGAGACACCGGACTGGTGCATCCTCGATCTCGATCCCAAAGAGGCGCCATTCACCGACGTCGTCACCGTCGCGCTCGCGCTGAAATCGTTGTGCGACGACATCGGACTGCCGGCGGGGATCAAGACGAGCGGCTCGACCGGTCTCCACGTCCTGGTTCCTTTGGGGCGCCAGTGCACCTACGAGCAGTCGCGCACGCTGGGCGGCCTCCTGGCGCGCGTTATCGCGAGCCGGCTGCCGGAGATCGCGACCGTCACCCGGCAGGTCCAGAAGCGCGGCGGCAAGGTCTATCTCGACTACGTGCAGAACGGCCACGGTCG
>DATFSB010000350.1:0-2328 GCA_035262825.1 Gemmatimonadales bacterium
GTGAAGGAAGGCGAGCAGATCGTGGCCGGGCCGTACCAGGCGATCCGCGACCTGCGCGACGGGTCGGCGGTGCGCGCGATGAAAGCCCCGGCGGACAGCACCAAGAAGGCGTCGTCGTGAGCCGGCCCCAGGACTTCCGGACCGGCGACACGCCGCTCCCCGACATCGTCATCCTCACGCACAAGCTGGCGCGTGAGTACGACATGGGATCGGAAGTGGTGCGCGCGCTGCGCGGCGTCGATCTGCAGATCCGCCGCAACGAGTACGTGGCGGTGATGGGTCCGTCGGGCTCGGGCAAATCGACGCTGATGAACCTGATCGGGTGCCTCGACACCCCGACGTCGGGGGAGTACTGGCTCAACGGCCAGAAGGTCTCCGATCTGGCGGACGACGATCTGGCGCGCATCCGCAACAAGGAAATCGGGTTCGTGTTCCAGACGTTCAACCTGCTGCCGCGCGCCTCGGCGCTGCACAACGTCGAGCTGCCGTTGATCTACGCCGGGCTGTCGTCACGCGAGCGCCGCGACAAGGCGGCACAGGCGCTCACCCGCGTCGGCCTGGCGGACCGCATGGACCACAAGCCCAACGAGCTGTCGGGCGGCCAGCGGCAGCGGGTCGCGATCGCCCGCGCGCTCGTCAACGCGCCGAGCATTCTGCTGGCCGACGAGCCGACGGGCAACCTCGACTCGACGACGAGCCAGGAGATCATGAGTGTGTTCGGCGACCTGCACCGCCAGGGCCAGACGGTCGTGATGGTGACGCACGAGGCCGATATCGCGGCCCACGCAGCGCGCGTCGTGACGCTGCGCGACGGGCTCGTCGCCACCGACCAGCTCAAGGCCGCGTAGCGTGCGGTTCTTCGAGGCGGTGCGCCTCGCCTTCGGGCAGCTGCGGGCGCAGAAGCTGAAGAGCGGCTTCGCGCTCATCGGCGTGTTCATCGGCGTGGCGTTCCTGATCGGCTCCTGCTCGATCGTGAACGGCGTGAACACCTACATGACCGACAAGTTCGCCGGCACCCTGGTCGGGGTGAACACGTTTCACCTGCGCAAGCGACCCAACTTCACGCCCAACGAGTCGGATTCGGTGTGGCGGGCGTGGCAGCGGCGCCCGCGCATCACGTTCGAGGACGCGAACGCCGTGACCGCGGCGATGACCCTGCCGGTGCAGACCGCCTGGTGGTCGGAAGACCGCGGCGACGTCGAGTACGGGATGAAGAAGGTGAGCCAGGTCTCGCTCAACGGCGCGACGACGCAGTACTTCGACATCCGCAACATCCGCATCGAAGAAGGACGCCCGTTCACGCCGCAGGAGGACAGGGCCGGTGCGTCGGTCGTCGTGCTCGGCCACGACCTGGCAGACCGGCTGTTCGAGGGGATCGACCCCATCGGCAAGTACATCCGCGTCAAGGGCCTGCCCTACCGCGTGATCGGCCTCGCGGAGCGGCGCGGCAACCTGTTCGGCATCTCGCTCGACAAGTTCGTCGTCGCCCCGGCCCTGTCGCCGATCCAGCGGGAAGTCAACCCGCCCGGCGTGATCGACGCGCTGATGGTGAAGGCCAACTCCGAGCCCGAGATGCGCAGCGCCATGGAAGAAGCGGAAGCGGTGATGCGCAGCCGCCGCCACCTGCGGCCGCGGCAGGACGACAATTTCGCGCTCGAGACATCCGAAGGCGTGCTAACCTTCTGGGGCAAGATCGAGCGTTACCTCATGATCTTCGGCCCCGGGATCGTTGCGATCTCCCTCGTGGTCGGCGGCATCGTGATTATGAACATCATGCTGATGGCGGTGGCCGAGCGCACGCGGGAGATCGGGATCCGCAAGTCGCTCGGCGCCCGGCGGCGCGACATCCGCCGTCAGTTCCTCGCCGAATCGGTGACGATCGCCGTGATCGGCGCGGCGCTGGGCATCGGCGCCGGGATCCTCATTTCCGTCGTCCTCAACGTCGCGACCCCGCTCCCCGCCACTGTGGCGCCGGCGTCGATCATGCTCGGCATCGTGGTGGGCGGCGGTGTCGGCGTGGTGGCCGGCGTGTACCCCGCGATGCGCGCCGCCCGCCTCGATCCCATCGCCGCGCTGCGGCACGAGTGATCCCATGACTCCCATGCTCGAAGGCGTCGCCATCGCGCTCGATGCGTTGCGGTCGAACAAGGTGCGGGCGGCGCTCACGATCCTCGGCGTGGCGATCGGCGTCATGGTCGTGATGGTGATCGGTGCGCTCATTTCGGGGTTCGACAAGGGACTGAGCGACGAGCTTGCGACGCTGGGGCCGAAGACGTTCTACGTCGGGCGATTCTATTCCGGCGGCATCCAGATCTGCGACGACACCGA
>DATFSB010000351.1:0-8758 GCA_035262825.1 Gemmatimonadales bacterium
TGTCGAGTGGTGCGGTCGATCTGGTGCCGGGGTGCGCGACGTGGACGGGCTCGACCGCCGGCCCGGTCGATTGCGCCGTGTTGCGCCAGGTGGAGCGCCGCTTCGGCAACGGAGACGGCGTGTACACGCTGGACGAGCAGACCAACGCCCTGAACGCCTTCTACCAACGGTTCCGCGGGCCGCAGACGCTGTACGGCCTGCCGCGTCAGGCGCGGGTAGGGTTCGAGCTGAGCTTTTGACTGGTGACGAGTGGCGAGTGGCTAGTGGCGGGTGCTTGTCCTTCACTAGCCACACGCCACTCGCCACCAGCCACTGAAGGTCACTGCCCCGGCACGAGCGGCACGCGCGTCAGGGTGAAGAGCTGCGCGTTCTTGGCGGGATTGATGGTGAGGCGGGTGTAGGACGTCGGACTGCTCGAGCCGTCGACCACCAGGCGCGTGACGTTCCGAGCCACGGGCGTATCCACGTACATCCCGAACTGTGGCGTGCCGGGGGTGAACGGGGTGTCGACCCGCCAGACGTGGGAGTCGCCCTCGAGCAGCAGCACGGGCCGGCCGAACTGGGCCGCGAGCGTGCCGATCTGCTGCACCAATGCGGCATATCCGGCTCTGAACGTGGCAGTATCCTTCACGATCTCCGCCGGATCCCACATGTCCGCCTGGAACGCGAGCACCACGCCGCGCGCATTGCGTTGCGTCGCGGTGGCGAACGTCTGCGCGATCAGATCGCTGTCGGCTTGCGCGCGGGCGGCAAACTCGTCGGCCTGCGACGGGTAGTTCGCCCAGTCGGCCGGCATGTCGGGGGGAGTGACGAGCCAGGGGAGCGGAGTGGCGCTCCACGGTGCGAGATCGTTGAAGCTGCCGGTGATGTTCAATGCCGCGAACACCACGCTGCTTTGTGTCCACCAGACGTTCTCCACGTACGCCGAATGGTCCGGGTCACTGGCCTGGCTGAACACCGTCCGCGGGCTGAGACCCAGGGTCTGTCCGGGAGTCGGGAAAAACAGCGTACGAATCGCCTGCAGCCGCTCGGTCGGTGTGTAGAGCCCGTTCTTCTTGATGGCCTTGTGGCAATCGGTCCATTCGTTGTCGCCGATGGTGTAGACGAGGGGGTCTGCGAAGGTATCGAACAGCCCTTTGATCGTGGCGAAGTAGGTGTCGTTGCAATCTGAATTGCTTCCCGCCTTGATGTCGCCGACGTGGATCACGAACTGGACTGCCGGATCGCCGTTAATGAGGGCGATGAGCTGCGGGAGTGAGTCGAGCTTGCCCTGACCGTACGGCATGTCGCCGATCACGGCATAGGTCGCACCGGCGTCGGCGTCCGCGACCGTCGCGCTGGCAACAGCGCGCACGCTCGTGGGACTGGATGGAGCGTCGGGGCCGCAGGCGGCGATGAGGGCGAGCAGCGACAGCGCGATGCTGAGCGAGGACTGCCGGGTCATGGGGAGTTGCCTCCGGTCGGGGGGGATACAACAGTCGACACGGAGCAAACCAACCAGCCGGCGGCAACATTCCGGTCACCGTACCGTACCGCCGCGGTATCGCGGCAGTCGCGGCACGTTGCGCTAGCGCAGCACGTCGAGCGCTACATCCACGCGCCCGAACGGCGCGCTGATCTGCACCCCCTGCACCAGCGGCCGCACGCGCGCCAGCATCTCGCGCGCGATCGCGACCCCTTCGGACAGCGCCGCTTCCTTCCCTTTCTCCTGCGCCGCCCGCATCCGCGCCAGCACCTCATCCGGCACCGACACGCCCGGCACCTCGTTGGCGAGGAATTCCGCATTGCGGGATGAGATCAGCGGCCAGATCCCGGCCACGACGGGAATGCGGTAGGAGGCGACGCGCTCCAGGAACGCTTCCCGCTGGCGCGGATCGATCACCGGCTGCGTCACCGCGAATTCCGCGACGGCGTCGACCTTCCAGTGGAAGCGGGACAGCTCGCGGTCGACATCCACCGCCGCCGGGTTCACCCCCACGCCGATCACCCACCGCGTCGCGCCGCCGATCGGGTTGTTCCCCGGGTCGAGCCCGTGGTTGAGGCGGTAGACGAGGTTGGTGAGCCCGATCGAGTCGATGTCGAAGACGGCGGTCGAATCGGGGTAGGGACCCATCTTGGGCGGGTCGCCGGTGATCACGAGAATATTGCGCAACCCGGCGGCCGCCGCGCCCAGGATGTCGGACAGCATCCCGAGGAGGTTGCGGTCGCGACAGCAATAGTGAATCACCGTTTCGATGCCGGTCTCGCGCTCGATCAACAGCGCGCTCGGCAGCACGCCCATGCGGCTCTGCGCGCGCGGGCCGTCGGGGACATTCACCGCATCGATCCCCGCCGCCTGCAGCGCGCGGCACTGCGCCAGCATCGGCGACGGGTCGACCCCCTTCGGGGGGACGATCTCGACCGATGTCACGAACTCTCCAGCGGCGATCTTTCGGCCCCAGCGGCTGCGCTCGGGCAGGGGCACGGGCGTCACGCCGGCGGGCGGCTGGATCTCGGTGCGCGACACCACGAGGGCGGCACGGCGCGGCGCCACGCTCGCGAGGTAGTCGCGCATCTTCTTGATGTGCTCCGGCGTCGTGCCGCAGCACCCGCCGACGAAGCGCGCGCCGGCCTCGACCAGCCGCCGCGCGTAGCTCGCGACGTACTCCGGACTCGCGAGGTAGATCTTGCGGTCGCCCACGTCCCGGGGGAGTCCGGCGTTGGGCTGCGCCGACAGGGGCCGGTCGGTCGCCTTCACCATCCGCTCCACGGCTTCGAGAATCCCCGCCGGTCCCACCGAGCAGTTCACACCGATGACGTCGGCGCCCCACGACGCCAGCGCCGCGGCGAAATCTTCCGGCGCCGTGCCGTAGGCGGTCAGGCCATCGGTGCCGATCGTCATCTGCGCTACGACGGGGAGATCGCAGGCGTCGCGCACCGCGCACAACGCGGCATGGATCTCACTCGTGTCGCTGAACGTCTCGAGCACGAAACCGTCGACCCCGCCCGCGAGCAACCCGTCCACTTGAGCTCGGAAGTACGCCTGGGCCTCAGCCGCCGACGTGGGACCGAACGGCTCGAGGCGCAGCCCCAGCGGCCCGATCGCCCCGACCACGCTGGCGCGCTCGCCCGCCGCCCGGCGCGCCAGCTCTCCCGCGGTGCGGTTGATCTGCTCGGTTTGCTCGGCCAGGCCATAGGTGCCGAGTTTCACGGGGTTCGCGCCGAAGGTGTTGGTCTCGAGGATCTCGGCGCCGGCGCGGATGTATTCCTCGTGCACGTCCTGCACGAGGCGGGGCTGCTTCAGCACCAGCTCGTCGTAGCAGACGTTGAGGAAGAACCCTTTGGCGTACAGCATCGTCCCCATCGCGCCATCGAACAGGTGGACGCGACCGTCGTCGAGGAGACTGCGCAGTGTCGCCACGCGGCTACCAGTGCCCTTCCATGCGGGCGGTGTTGCCGATGTACGCCCACTGGATGACGCGCATATAGCGGTTCGCAACACGCTGCACGTCTTCACCGCCGACGCGATACAGCTGCTGCAGGAAGCGGTCGGTTTGGCGGTAGTCCCCCAAATACAGCTCGGCGCGGGCAAGTAGATCCGCCTGGTCTTCGTCGGCCGCGTTGCGCGAGATGTACTCCATACGGAACGACGTGATGAACTTGTGGAGCAGGAAGCTGTCGTACTGCTCCTGCACCAGATCCCGGATCTGGTCGTACATCAGGGGCAACACGTCCTCCGGCTTCGCCGTGCTCGCATACAACCCGCCCACGCCCATGGCGCGCTCCAGGAACGGAGCGTACGCCGAATACGATAGGCCGTGCTGCACACGGATGACCTCGAACAACCGGCTGGACAGGAGATCGGTCGCGACGCGAAACGGTGCGTAGTCGGGGCTCGACACGGCGGGACCGGTGAAGTAGCCGAGGATGTAGTTCGTCGGCAGGTCGCGGGTTTCGATCAGCCAGTGGCTCCGGTCCGCGTGCGGCAGCCCGGGGGGCAGGGTCCACTTGTAGTCGCCTTGCGGCAGCCTGCCCAGGGTGCGTGTCACGAGGGCGCTGATGGTGGCCGTGTCGACATTTCCGACGACGACGAGCAGCATGCGGGAGGTCACGAGCGTACGGGCGTACACCTCCAGATCGTTCTGATCGATGGCGCCGAGCGACTGCTCGCTGCCTTCCGGATCGAGCGCGTAGGGGTGGCCGGTGAAGGCGCCCTGGTTGGCGATGATCCGAATGCGAGCGTCCGGGTCCGCGAAGCGGCGTCGCACGTCGGTCAGCATCTGCTCGCGTGCCTGCCGCACGGCCTCGCGGTCGAGTGTCGGGTGCATCAACCGGTCGGCAAAGACGGTCCAGGCGGAATCGAGGTCGGGACGCAGCACGATGAACCCCGTCAGCGTCCAATCGGCCTCGGGGTCGAGCGTTTCCACGGCGCCGGTGCGCGCCATGGCGCGCTGCGACGCGGCGCCGGGGTAATGGTCCGTTCCGTACTGCGCCGCGCGCAACAACAATGCCTCGATTCCCGCCGTACGGTCGCTGAGCTGGCGCGTGCCGCCGAGCAGGTAGAGCGATACCGCAACGAGGTCGCTGCCGCGGTTGATGCGCTGGATGGTCTGCAGACCGGCCACCTGCCGCATGGTCGTGAGCGAGTCCGGATCGATGGCGCGCAGCGGCGCCGCGGCGGCCAGGGAGAGCAGCACAAGCCCCAGGCGGGCGGCGCTCATGGAGCACGCTCGATCACGCCCGCAGCGGGGCGCAGCGCCAACTGCAGATTCGGGATGACCTCGGGTGGGGCGAGCACGGCGATGATTCTTGGCTGCGTCGAGACGAACAGCGCGGCCACGTCCTTCAAATCGATGAGCCGCTGCGCCGTGACACGATCGTCATAGCGTTCGTAGGCCTCGGTGCCGCCGACTGCCCACCACCGGGCCAGGAGCGGGGCGAGGGCGTAGCTCGACTCCACGGCGAGCGCGCTGCTCACGCGCTGGCGCTTGCGGGCGATCGCGATGTCCTCGTCTGCCACGCCATTCAGCGCACTGAGCTGATCGAGCTCCCGTAGCAATGCGATCAGCGCGGACGGCGCGCGTTCCGGCGTGGTTTGGCCGTGAAAGGTGATCGGCCCGACGTGCGCCAGCGTCTCGTAGCCGCAGGACACCGACTGAAACAGGCCGCTCCCGGCCAGATGCTGCTGGAAGGCGGAGCCGCGCTCATTGAGCACATCGCACAGCATGTCGATCGCATACGGCGCGATCGTATCTTCTGCCGCGCTGGGCCCGCGCAGCTTCACCAGCACCGTGGCGTGGGTGACCGGCTTCCCCATCAACAGTGCGCTGCTGGTCGTCATGGGTGCGATGGGCGGGAGCGGCTCGACGAAGGGGTCGGCGGCCTTCGCCCAGGGTCCGAACTGCTCTCGCGCAGCGGCGAAGACGGCGGCGGCGGAGACGTCGCCGGTGACGATCAGCGCCGCGTTGTTGGGGACGTAGTACCGGCCGTACGCCTCCTGCAGGCGGGCGAGGGCGATGCCCCGGAGCGACGCGCTGTCGCCAACGGCATCCTTGCGACTCCACGACGTGCCCCAGAGCATCCGTGACGCCTGGCGCTCCAGCGCCTGCTCGGGGTCGGATTCGTCGCGCCGCAGCTCGTCCAGGACGACCGGGCGCTCGTCCTTCAGATCGCGCGCGTTGAAGCGAGCCTTCTGGACCAGCCGCCCGAGCAGGGCGACTCCCTTGATCGCGTTCTTCGAGGGCACGGCGAGATAGTAAGTGACGACTTCCTCGCCGGTCGTGCCCTGCCATTCGGCGTCGAGGTCGGATGCTTCGATCGCGAAGGCGTCGGGATCCCCCTTGTAGGAGCGAAACAGCAGGTGTTCGTAGAGGTGCGCGAGACCCTGGTCGCCCGGATCCTGCGTCATCGCGCCGTTGTGCACGGCGACGAGGACGGTGACGATGGGAACGGAGTGATTCTCCGCCACGATCACCTGCAGGCCGTTGTCGAGCGTCGTGCGCTGCACGCTGCTGTCGGCCGATGCACGCTGCGCCACCGCTCGCGTCGCCGGAAGGACGCAAGCGGCCGCTAGCAGCACAGTCCAACGACGGGTTCTTGTCATGGCGGCAGTCACCGGGTCGGCGTTTTAGCGGGATGTTTTACGTGGCCGCAATAGCCGCAAATCGCCACGAGAACAACTGCGTTGCAAAATCTAGCGCCGGGCGCCCATAACAGAAAGGCGTGTAGCTTCTCGCCCATGGCTGACCTCCTCGCCGCGCGGTTCCAGATGGGGATGTCGCTCGCCTTCCACATCATCTTTGCGGTGGTGGGGATCGCGATGCCGGTGATGATGGTGCTCGCCGAGCGACGCTGGCGCACGAGCGGCGATCCCATCTACCTCGATCTCGCCAAGCGCTGGGCCCGCGGCACGGCGATCCTGTTCGCCGTCGGGGCCGTGTCGGGCACGGTGCTCTCGTTCGAGCTGGGTCTCCTGTGGCCCACCTTCATGCGGTTTGCCGGCGCGATCATCGGCATGCCGTTTTCCCTCGAAGGGTTCGCGTTCTTCACCGAAGCCATCTTCCTCGGCGTCTACCTCTACGGGTGGGAGCGGGTGTCGCCGCGCGCGCACAGCTTCGCCGGGGTGATGGTCGCCGTGAGCGGAGCGCTCTCCGGCGTGTTCGTCGTGACGGCGAACGCCTGGATGAACGCTCCGGCGGGATTCGAGCTGGTGAACGGTGCGCCGGTGAACGTCCATCCCCTCGCCGCCATGGCGAACGCGGCGGCGCCGGCGCAGGTCCTGCACATGACGCTCGCGGCCTACGCCGCGACGGGATTCGCGGTGGCCGGAATCCACGCGTTCCTCATGCTGCGTGGACGCCGTGCGCCGTTTCATCGCTACGCCTTGACGATCGCGCTCGTCGTGGGAGCGCCTGCGGCCGTCCTGCAGCCGGTCTCGGGCGACTACGCGGCGACCACCGTGGCGCGACACCAGCCCGCGAAGCTCGCCGCGATGGAAGCGCTGTTCGAGACGCAGGCGCACGCCCCGATCACGCTCGGCGGCTGGCCCGACGTCGAATCGCGGCGCACCCGCTTCGGGATTGTGGTGCCGCATGCGCTGTCGCTGCTCGCGTTTCGTGATCCGGCGGCCACCGTGGTGGGGCTCGATTCGGTCCCGCGCGACCAGTGGCCCAATCTCCCGGCAGTGCACCTCTCATTCGACGTGATGGTTGCGTGCGGCACGTACCTGGCGCTCGTGGGGCTGTGGGCGGGGTGGCTGGCGTTGCGGCGCGCCGATCTCTCCCGGCGCCGCGTATTCCTGCGCGCGGTCGTGATCGGGGCACCGCTCGGGTTCGTCGCGATCGAGACCGGGTGGATGGTGACCGAGCTGGGCCGCCAGCCGTGGATCATTTATGGTGTGTTGCGCACCGCCGACGCGGTGACGCCGATGCCGGGGCAGTTGTGGCGCACCGGCGTGTTCGCCCTGATCTACGTCTTTCTCGCCGTCGTGGTGACGGTGCTCCTGTCGCGGCAGATCGTGCGCAGCCCGATGCACACCGGTGAGTTCGAGAGGGCGAAGGGGTGAGCTCCGCCCTCTTCCTCGCCGGGACGCTCGTCGTGGCGCTCAACGCCTATGTGGTGCTGGGCGGCGCCGACTTCGGTGGTGGGGTGTGGGACCTGCTCGCCCGGGGGCCGCGCAAAGAAGCGCAGCGCCAGCTGATCGCGCAGGCGATCGGGCCGGTGTGGGAAGCGAATCACGTGTGGTTGATACTCGCGATCGTGCTGCTGTTCACCTGCTTTCCCGCGGCGTTCGCCCGCATCGTAGTTCCGCTCAACCTGCCGTTGACCGGCGTGCTGATCGGCATCGTGCTGCGCGGATCGGCGTTCGCGTTCCGCGGATACGGCGGCGACCGCGACGCGGTGCAGCGTCGCTGGGGGCGCGTCTTCGCGGTCGCGAGCCTGGTGACGCCGCTCCTGCTCGGGACGGCGCTCGGCGCCGTGGCGTCAGGTGCCGTCGGCGCTGCTGCGGCAGGAACCGCGGCGTCGTTTGGCGTGCGCTACGTTCGACCATGGCTCGCGCCGTTTCCGCTCAGCGTCGGGGTGGTGACCCTCGCCTGTTTCGCCTTCCTCGCCGCAACCTACCTCACGCTCGAGGGGCCCGCGGGAGCACTGCGCGACGATTTCCGGCGTCGCGCCATCGCGTCCGGGATTGCGGTCGCTGCCGCCGCGCTCGCGGCGCTCGTGACAGCCGCGCCGAGCGCCCCCCTGATGTGGCACGGTCTCATCGGCTCGTGGTGGGCGGTGTCGTTTCAGCTGCTCACGGGAGTCACGGCGATCGTCGCGCTGGCGGCGCTCGTCCGACGGCGCTACGCGCTGGCGCGTCTCGCCGCCATCGTTCAGGTCTCGCTCGTGCTCTGGGGATGGGCGTGGAGCCAGTATCCGTACGTGGTCCCGCCCGATCTCACGATCGCTGCCGCCGCGGCTCCGGCCGCTACGCAGCAGCTCGTGATCGCCGCGCTCGTGCTCGGGGCGCTGGTGCTCGTGCCGTCGCTGTTCTACCTATTCCGCGTCTTCAAGGGCAGCGATCGGCTTTCGACCATCAGCCATCCATGACCCGGCGGGCAACCCACCACGCCGCGACGCCACCCGCGACGAAGCCCACCACAAAGCCGAATGCGCCGAACACCTGTTGGCCGAGGACGCCGACCAGCGTCGCCACGATGAAGCTGACGAGCGACTTGAGCAGTCTCACGTGTCCTCCCGAAAGCTGTCAGCCATCAGCTGTCAGCGATCCGCCTCC
>DATFSB010000352.1:0-4433 GCA_035262825.1 Gemmatimonadales bacterium
AGTTTGGCGACATGTCCGGAGCCGCACGATGAGCGACCAGCGCAAACCGAATCCCCCGCTCGCGGTACCAGTGGGTGCTGACGACCACGTGATGGGGCCGGCGGACGCGCCCCTGACGCTGGTCGAGTACGCCGACTACGAGTGCCCCGATTCGCGGCGTGCCTACCCGATCGTCAAGGCGCTGCTGCGCCGTTTCGGGCCACGGCTGCGGTTCGTGTTCCGCCATTTTCCCCTTACCCAGCTGCACGGGCAGGCGGAGCACGCCGCCGAAGTAGCGGAAGCTGCCGGCGGGCAGGGGAAGTACTGGGAGATGCACGACCGGCTGTACGAGCGGCAGTTCGCGCTCGACGACGTCTACCTGATCGAGTACGCCGGCGATCTCGGGCTCGATGCCGCGCGGGTCCAGCGGGAGCTCGAGGGCCACGTGCACCTGCCGCGCGTGCGTGCCGACTTCAAGGGCGGCGCGCTGAGCGGGGTGAAGGGGACGCCGACCTTTTTCGTGAACGGTGTGCGCTTCCGCGGTCCCTGGGACGAAGAGCTGCTGGCCCGGGCGCTCGACCAGGCCGGTGGAGCCGCGAGCTAGGCGAGCGGCATGCACGAGTTCGAAGTCGTCCTGGCCCTGCTCGTGGCAATCGTGGCGCTCGGCCTCCTGGCCCAGCGACTCGCGCTGCCCGCGCCGGCGCTGCTCGTGCTGGGCGGGCTCGCCATCGCGCTCGTGCCAGGATTGCCTCCGGTCGAGTTCGAGCCGCACCTCATCTTCACCATCTTCATTCCGCCGCTGCTGTACCGTGCGGCCTTGCTGGCGTCGTGGCGCGACCTGCACGCCAACTACCGGCCGATCATGCTGCTCAGCGTCGGACTCGTCGTCTTCACGACCGTGGTCGTCGGGGTGGCGGTGCATGCGGTGCTCCCCGGGCTGCCGTTGGGCGCCGCCTTCGCGCTCGGAGCTCTGGTGTCGCCGCCCGATGCCGCAGCCGCCACGGCGTTTCTGCGGCAGCTCGTGGTGCCGCGCCGCCTCGCGACGATTCTCGAGGGAGAAAGCCTCGTCAACGACGCGACGGCGATCATCGCCTATCGCATGGCGGTGGCGGCGGTCGTGACCGGGACGTTCTCGCTCGGCGGGGCGGGGCTGCAATTCCTGTATGTGGGCTCGCTCGGTGTCGCGGTCGGGCTCGCGGTCGGTTGGCTGATCCTGCTGCTGCGGCAGCGGATCCACGCCCCGGAAATCGAGGCGACGATCTCGTTGCTCACCCCGTTCGCCGCGTTTCTTCCCGCGGAGGCGCTCGGCGTATCGGGCGTGCTCGCCGTCGTCACGACCGGACTCTATCTGGCGCGCCTCGGGCCGCGGTTCATCGCGCCCGACACACGGCTGCAGACCGAAGGGATGTGGGGAGTGGTCGGGTTCGTGCTCGAGGGGCTGACGTTCATCTTTGTCGGACTGGAGCTGCGCGAGGTGCGAGGACTGCTCGGAACCTACTCCGCGGCGGAGCTCGTGCTGGCCGTGGTGGTGGTGAGTGTCGCGACGATCGGGGCGCGGTTGATCTGGGTGTTCGCATCGAGCTACGCGCCACGCCGGCTGCGCTTCGGCGACGGGCATCAGGATCCGTTCGTCTCGTGGCGCTACGTCTTCTTCACCGGGTGGGCGGGGTTGCGCGGTGCCGACTCCCTGGTGCTGGCACTGGCACTACCGCTCGTCACCGCCACCGGGGCGCCGTTTCCGGGCCGCGACCTGATCATTTTTCTGACCTACGCGGTGATCCTGGTGACGCTTTTGGTGCAGGGATTCACGCTGCGGCCGATCGTGAACCGTCTGGGGATTTGCGACACCGGTGAGACGCGGAGGTTGGAAGAGGCGCACGCCCGGGAGCAGGCATCGGTGGCGGCGCTCAAGCGTCTCGACGAGCTGGCGCGGGATCTCGACGGGGAGCTGGTCCGCGAGCTGCGGTCGCGCTATGGCCATCGGGAGCGCCGCTACAGCGCGCGGGTGCGCGCCGAGCGAGATGGAGCAGAGGAGCATCTGGCAAAGCGGCGCGGGGAAGTGCTGCGCGAGCTGCTCGAGGCGGAGCGCCAGGCGGTGCTGAAGCTGCGGGACAGGGGGATGATCGGCGACCACGTGCTGCGGCAGGTGCAGCGCGATCTCGACCTCGAAGTGCTGGGATTGCGGTAGCTCGGAGGGCGGCAAATGACACGCAGCACCAAGACCATGTTTGCGCGGGCGGCGGCCCATGTGGCCCGCCAGGATCGCGTGATGGCGGCGCTCATGAAACGCACCGGGCCGTTCCGGCTGGCGCGGCCCGACAGCGACCACTTCGCCGCGCTCGCCGAAAGCATTCTCTACCAGCAGCTCGCCGGTGCGGCGGCGGCGGCGATCCACCGGCGCTTCGAGGCGCTGTTCGACGGGGGCCCGACGCCTGCGGCGGTCATCGACCTCCATCCCCGAACGCTGCGCGCCGCGGGGCTTTCGGGCAGCAAGGTCGCCTCGATCCGCGATCTCGCCGCGAAGGTCGCGGATGGCACCGTCCCGCTTCAGTACATCGGCAGGCGTTCCGACGAAGCGATCATCGAACGCCTGACGGTGGTGCGTGGCATCGGGCGGTGGACGGCCGAGATGTTCCTGATGTTTCAGCTGCGCCGGCTCGATGTGTGGCCGGTAAGCGATTACGGGGTGCGTCAGGGCTACGCGCTCGCCTACGGTCTGCGGAAGCTCCCCACTCCGAAGCGGCTCGAGAGAGAAGGCGAGCGGTTTCGACCGTACCGGACGGTGGCGGCGTGGTACTGCTGGCAGGCGGTCCACGAGCACCGCAAACAGCAGCGTCAATAGCTGTCGACGTCGATGACCGCCTGTGCAAAGGCCTGCGGGGCTTCCTGGGGCAGGTTGTGCCCGACGCCACCACTGATGACTCGGTGCTGGTACCTCCCTGTGAATTTCGTCGCGTAGGCGGCGGGGAGAGGGTGTGGCGCGGCGTTCGCATCGCCCTCCAGCGTGATCGTCGGCACTGCGATAGCTGGGGCAGACGCGAGGCGTTGCTCCAGCTCGTCGAACTTTGCTTCCCCTGAAACCAGTCCGAGCCGCCAGCGGTAGTTGTGAATCACGATCGCGACGTGATCGGGATTGTCGAACGACGCAGCGCTCTGATCGAACTTTGCATCGCTGAATGCCCACTTGGGTGAGGCAAGCCGCCAGATGAGCTTCGCGAACTCGCGCCGGTATTTATCGTATCCCGCCCGCCCGCGCTCCGTCGCGAAGTAGAACTGGTACCACCATTGGAGCTCCGCACTGGGGGGCAGGGGCGTCTGGTTGGCAGCGGGGTTGCCGATCAGGTAGCCGCTGACCGATACGTGGGCTTTGCAGCGCTCCGGCCAGAGCGCGGCGATGATGTTGGCGGTACGGGCTCCCCAATCGAATCCTGCCACGATCGCCTGCTGGATCTTGAGCGCATCCATGAGCGCCACGACGTCGACGGCGAGCGCCGCCTGCTGGCCATTTCGGGGAGTCTGATCGGATAGAAAGCGCGTCGAGCCGTAGCCGCGTAGGTAGGGCACGATCACCCGGTACCCCTGCTGCGCCAGTAGCGGGACGACTTCCTCAAAGCTGTAGATGTCGTACGGCCACCCGTGCAGCAGGACCACCGCGGGGGCTGTGGCACGACCAGCGTCCACGTAGCCGACGTTCAGGACGCCGGCTTCGATCTGCTTGATCTCGATCGCACGGTGTGCTTCAGTCATGGCCACCTTGGCGGCGACGATGGTACTGAGCGTCGTACCCAGGAATTCGCGACGGTCCAGATTCATGGGGGAGTCATCCGAAGGTGAACGCAAAAGCCTCGACGCGCGGATCGAGAAACTCGATTTCGAATTGGCGGTCGGCGATCGGGGGCGTTTGGCGGATCAGCTGATACAGCCGCTGCTCGGTCACGGCTCCCTGGCCCTGCACATCGACGTCGCCACCATGCCCATTCCCAGGCGGTTGCCCGTCGATGCGAACCCGGTATCGGATCGAGGTCCCCTTCGCTGCCGGACCCATGACGAGATTCACGTCACGGGCGTGAAAGCGGTAGAGGATCCGGCCGTTCGGCGCATTGAGCGTCAGTGCCTTCTTTCCCCGTGACCAGTCACCTGCCACCGACCATTCGTTAAGTCGTGTGGGGATGCCGGACACGAAGTGCTCGGTGCGATCCGTGCCGAGGTAGTTCTCCGGTGAGCCCAAGCTGTCCCAGTCCGCGGCTGCTTCGATACCTTGGGGGTCGACTCGGACCAGCTCGCGAACGATGCCGGTGGCGCCGGCCTCCGACAGCAGCCGCTGAATCGTCATCTCGGCCATGTCGTAGGAGCCCTCGCCGAACTGGCCATGGCGCACGGCGCCGTGTCCGTCGACGAAGTAGAGCGCCGGCCAGTACTGATTGTCGAACCCGCGCCAGATCGCGTAGTCGTTG
>DATFSB010000353.1:0-7600 GCA_035262825.1 Gemmatimonadales bacterium
CTGCCGGTGGAGATCGAGGTCGAGAAGTCGCTCAACATCTCGGGCAAGCAGCAGATCGAGGAGTTCGGCGTCGAGAAGTTCAACCAGCTGTGCCGCGAAAGCGTCTTCACGTACAAGACCGACTGGGAAGCGCTGTCCGACCGCATCGCCTACTGGCTCGATTACGAGCATCCCTACGTCACCTACACGCGCGAGTACATCGAGTCGGTGTGGTGGCTGCTGAAGCGGCTGTTCGAGCGCGGCTTCCTGTACCGCGGCCACAAGGTGCTGCCGTACTGCCCGCGCTGCGGCACCGCGCTCTCCTCGCACGAGCTGGCGCTCGGCTACGAGGAGGAGCACGTCAATTCGGTGTACGTCACGTTTCCGCTGGCCGACGATGCGGCGGCGCAGCTCGTCGTATGGACGACGACGCCGTGGACGCTGCTCTCCAACGTGGCCGTCGCCGTGCACCCCGACCTCGAGTACGGCGAATACGCGCACCCCGACCACGCTACCGGCAACTTGCTGCGCTACATCGTCGCCGTCGCCCGGGCGGACCACGTGCACCTGCACGGCAAGCCGATCTCCCAGGGCGAGCTGATCCGCACGTTCACCGGCAGCGAGCTGGTGGGCCGGGCGTACCGGCGGCCGCTCGACGTCGTGGCCTTTCCCAAGGAAGGCAAGCACGAGATCGTCGTCGCGGCGGACTTCGTCACCGCCGCGGACGGCTCGGGGCTCGTCCACATGGCGCCGGCGTTCGGCGCCGACGACTACGCCACCGGCCAGCAGCACGGGCTCGCGTTCGTCAACCCGGTCGCGGCCGACGGCACATTCCGCGGCACGACCTGGCCGGAGATCGAGGGCAGGCTCGTCACCGACAAGGCGACGAACGCGCTGATCATCGAGCGCCTGAAGCACGAGGGGCGCTGGCTCGAGACGGCGCCGCTCACGCACACTTATCCGTTCTGCTGGCGCTGCGGCTCGGCGCTGATCTACTACGCGCGCAGCTCGTGGTTCGTCCGCACCACGGGATTCAAACGGCGTCTGCTCGAGGCCAACGACACCGTGGCGTGGCATCCACCGGAGATCGGCTCCGGTCGCTTCGGCGAGTGGCTCAGCAACAACGTCGACTGGGCGATCTCACGCGACCGCTACTGGGGCACGCCGCTCAACGTGTGGGAATGCGACCGCACCAACGAGCACCGCGAGGTGGTCGGCTCGTACGAAGAGCTGGGCATGCGCTGGGGACGCAAGGTGCCGGCGGACTTCGATCCCCATAAGCCATTCATCGACGCCGTCACGTGGAGGTGCAAGAGCTGCGGCGGCACGATGAAGCGCGTCCCCGAGGTCATCGACGCCTGGTTCGACTCGGGGGCGATGCCGGCGGCGCAGTGGCACTATCCGTTCGAGCACGAGGCGGAGTTCAAGGCCCATTTTCCCGCGGACTACATCTGCGAAGGCGTCGATCAGACGCGCGGCTGGTTCTACTCGCTGCTCGCCATCGCGGTGGGGTGCTTCGACAGCCCGGCGTACCGCAATGTGATCGTCAACGAGCTGGTGCTCGACGCTCATGGGCAGAAGATGTCCAAGAGCAAAGGCAACGTCGTGAACCCCTGGCAGGTGATCGAGCAGCACGGGGCCGACGCCGTCCGCCTGTTTCTCGTGGGGCAGAGTCAGGTGTGGCTCACCAAACGGTTCGACACCGCGGAGGTGGGGAAGCTCGCGGGTGGTTTTCTCAATACGCTGCGCAACACCTACAACTTCTTTCAGCTGTTCGCCGAGGAATGGCGCCCCGGCGCCGCGGTGCAGCCCGTCGCCGAGCGGCCGCTCGTGGACCGCTGGGTCCTCGCCCGTCTCGACCAGACCGTTGCACAGGTGCGCGCGGCCTGGAACGACTACGACGTCACCACCGGCACCCGGGCGGTGATGGACTTCGTCGTCGACGACCTGTCCACCTGGTACGTGCGGCTCAACCGGCCGCGCTTCTGGGCCCCCGACCGGGCAGCGGACGAGGCGGCGCTGGCGACGCTGCACGAGTGTCTCGTGACGGTGGCGAAGCTGCTCGCCCCGGCGGCCCCGTTCCTGTCCGACTGGCTGCACCGGGCACTGGCTGGAACATCGGCGCATCTGCAGCGGTTTCCGCTGGATCAGGGACGCCGGGAGCCCGATCTGGTGACGGCGATGTCGGCGGTGCGGCGGCTGGCCTCGCTGGCGCGCGCCGCTCGCGAAACCAAGGGTCTCAAGGGGCGCCAGCCACTGGCCCGGATGCAGCTGGCCGTTCCGGCTGCCGTGCGGGGCCCGGTCTTGGCGGACCTGTTAGATATCTTGGTCGCCGAAGTCAACGTGAAAGCGTATCAGGTCGTCGAATCGGACGACGAGCTCGTGACGTTGCGGGCCAAGGCGAATTTCCGTTCCCTCGGGAAACGCTACGGCAAGGCGACGCCGCAGGCGGCGGCGGCGGTCGAAAGCTTGTCGGCCGCGGATCTGCACCGGTTGGAGCGCGGCGAGCCGGTGCGCTGCGGGGAGTGGGAGTTTTTCCCCGAAGATGTGATCATCACGCGCGACGTGGCCAGCGATTGGGTGGTGCAGGCCGACGGGCCGTACGTCGTAGCGCTCGATCCGGTACTGACGCCGGATTTGATTGAAGAAGGACTGGCGCGGGAAGTGGTGAACCGCGTGCAGCGGCTCCGCAAGGACGCCGATTTCGAGTACACCACACGCATCGACCTGAGCGTTTCGGGTGCGCCGGAAGTCGTGGCGGCGGTCGAAGCGTTTCAGGACTACGTCATGGGGGAGACGCTGGCCCGGCAGTTGCAGCTGGGTAACCTCCTCGAAGACGCGGACATCACACGAGAAGTCGATATCGAAGGGCGGGCGGCGACACTTGGCCTGCGTCGACACGACGGACGAAAGGGTTGAAATGCCGACTAAGACCAAAGGCCTGAACAAGAAGCAGCTCTCACACCTGGAAAAGCGACTGCTCGAAGAGCGCGCCCGGGTCATGAAGGAGCTGGGCCACTACGACGAGTCCTTCAACTCGAGCCTGCAGGCGTCGGACGGCGATCTCTCGAGCTATTCATTCCACATGGCTGACCAGGGCACCGACGCGATGGAGCGCGAAAAGGCGTTCCTGTTCGCGTCGCAGGAAGGCCGCTACCTGTGGCACGTGAACCAGGCCCTCCGCCGCCTCTACCAGAATCCCGAAAAATTCGGCAAGTGCGAGCAGTGCGGCGAGGAGATCGGCTTCGATCGGCTCGACGCGTTGCCCCATGCGCGGCTGTGCATCAACTGCAAGGCCAAGGAAGAGGATGGAAAGCGCCGCTAATCGCCGGCTGTTCTGGGGCACGGTGATCGGCATCGTGACCCTGGACATCCTCACCAAGATTCTGGCCGAGGGGATCCTGTCGCATCGCCCGATCCCCGTGATCGGCGATTACGTCGTGCTGCGGCTCGTCTATAACCAGTGCGCCGCGTTCGGAATCTGCCTCGGACCGGCCGAGTACTCGCGCTGGATCTTCCTCGCCCTGGCGTTGCTCGCCCTCACGGTGCTCGGCTCGATGGTCCGCCATACCCCCGACTCGGACCGGCTGCGCCTCTTCGTGCTGGGCCTGCTGGTGGCGGGCGCCATCGGCAACGTCGTCGACCGGCTGCGCAGTGCGCAGGGCGTCGTCGACTTCATCGAAGTCGGGATCGGCAGCTACCGCTGGCCGACCTTCAACGTCGCCGACTCCGCGATCACCGTCGGCGCGATCGCGCTCGCCATCTCGCTGTGGATGGAAGGGCGCACGCGGGGCGGCGGAGCGCCGAAGGAGGCCGGGACGGCGACGTCGTGACGCCGTCCGGCACCACGTTCTGCATCGTGGTGCCCGTGACCGAGCGGCTCGATCGTTTTCTCGCCGATCAGCTCGCCGTTTCCCGCACCCACGCGGCCCGCCTTATCGCCGACAAACGCGTCACCCAGGACGGCCGCCCGCTGCGCGCTTCGGCACAGCTCGAGCGGGGCATGACGATCACCGTCGAATTCCCCCCCGATGCCCCGCCGCGCACCTACACCCCCGCCGATGGCGATTTGACGTTCGTCTACCAGGACGAGCACCTCGCGGTGCTCGACAAGCCGGCCGGCCTCGTCGTCCACCCCGGTCCCGGTCACTGGGACGACACGCTGGTCAACGTCCTCGTCGGCCGCGGCACGCCGCTCTCCGAGGGGAACGAGACGGGGCGCCCAGGAATCGTGCACCGCCTCGACCGCGACACTTCGGGTCTGCTGGTCGTGGCCAAGACCGACCTCGCGCACCGCCGCCTCGCCCGCGCGATCGAGCGCCGCGAGGTGCGGCGGGTCTACGCCTGCGTCACCTGGGGGCATTTCGCCAAGAGTCCGGTCGATATCGAGGCCCCCATCGCCCGACATAGCGAGGACCGAAAACGGATGACGGTTCGTTCGGGTGGCCGGCACGCCGTCACCCACGTCCAGCAGATCGCGCGTTTCGCGCTCGTCGACCTGCTGCGCGTCACCCTCGGCACGGGGCGTACCCATCAGATCCGCGTCCACCTCGCCCACGTCGGTCATCCGGTGGTGGGTGACCGCGAGTACGCCTTTGGCGGCAGCCGGCGCGTCACTCCCTCCGAGCGCCGTGCCGCGGAGCGGCTCGAAGAGCTGGCGCCGCGCCAGCTGCTGCACGCGGCGGAGCTCGATTTCACGCACCCCGTTACGGGTGCCAAACTGGCGTTGCGCTCGGAATGGCCCGCCGATCTGCGCCCCGCGCTGGCAGAAGCGGCCGGCGACGCGGAATTGCTTGCTGAACGCAACCCCTTGCAGTATCTTGGCTTCGCTCTCTCGGATGGCTGACCCGACAGTCGTCAGGCTCCTGGTGTTTCGGGTGGGCCCGCTCGCCTGCGCCGCCGAGGCGGAGGCGGTCCGGGAAATCCTGCCCCGACTCCCTACGATCCGCATTCCGGGGGCGCCGCCCCTGGTTGCCGGGCTGGTCAACGTGCGAGGCAGTTTGATCACGGTCGTCGAGGGGTGGCGGGCGCTCGCGCTCCCCGATCCGGGGACGACGGACGGCGGGACGACGGTCCTGCTCGAGGTAGGGGCAGCGCGCCGGCCTCTCGGTTTCATGGTGGACGAAGTGCTGGACCTGCTGACGGTGCCGAGCGGGCAGCTCGAGCGGCGCGAGACGCTGCCGGGGCTCGATCCCAAACTGGTGCGGGCCGTCGGCCGGCGTGGCGGGCAGGTGTTCGTGGTGCTCGACACTGAGGCTTTGCTGGCCCCCGTACTGACTTCCTAGGGAGGGTCTGTGAGCCATTCTGTTCTCGTCTGCGATGACGCGATTTTCATGCGGACGATGATCAGCGACATCCTCGCGCAGGCCGGTTTCGAGATCGTGGGCGAGGCGGAGACCGGCGCTCAGGCGGTGGAGAAGTACCGGCAGCTGAAGCCCGATCTCGTCACCATGGACATCGTGATGCCCGACATGGGCGGAATCGATGCGGTGCGCGAGATCGTGAAGAACGACCCGGATGCGAAGATCCTGATGTGCAGCGCCATGGGGCAACAGGCGCTGGTGGTGGAGGCGATTCAGGCGGGGGCCAAGGACTTCGTCGTCAAGCCGTTCCAGCCCTCCCGCGTGCTGGAAGCCGTCCAGCGCGTTCTCGGCTGACATGGATCTGTCGCAGTACGCCGAACTGTTCCTGGCGGAAAGCCGGGAGCACGTCAGCGCCTGCAATCACCTGCTGCTCGAGTGGGAGCGCACGCCGGCGTCGGCGGAGCCGGTCGGCGGCATCTTCCGCGCCGTCCACACGGTGAAGGGAATGGCGGCCACCATGGGCTACGCCCGGGTGGCTGATCTGGCGCATCGCATGGAGAACCTGCTCGACCGGCTGCGCAAGACGAAAGGTGCACCGGGAGGCGAGCTGCTGCAGCTGCTGTTCCGCGCGACCGACATGCTGGAGCGGTCCATCGGTCTTGCGGTGCAGGGTCGCGAGAAGGACCTCGACGTGGCGGCGCTCGGCGTAGAGCTCGATACGGCGGCGAAGCGATGGGGCTCGCCGGCGGGACGCGTGGGACGGCCGGGGCGGACGCGGGGCAGCCCACCCGTGTCGCACGCGCCGGCGGTTGTCGAAGACAGCGCCACTGGTGGCAGGCTCGTGACCATCGCCCTGCGTGCCGAAGCGCCGCTCAAGGGCGGACGCGCGCTGCTCGTGCTGCGCCGCGCCCAATCCTTCGGCGCGGTGTCCCACCTCTCCCCGCCCGAGCAGTCGTTCGGCGCCGAAGACTTCGACGGCCGCTTCACGTTTCGACTCGACAGCCCGGCGCCGGCCGCCGACGTCGAGCGCGCGCTCGCGAACGCGGGCGACGTCGAGTCCGTGTCGGTGGCGGAGCTCGAGGCGCCGGCGGCCGTGCGCGCACCCGAAGGGGCGGCGGCAATCGTCGGTGCCGCGGAGCGCAGCCGGCACATCCGTGTCGACCTGCGGCGGCTCGATGCGTTGATGGATCTCATCGGCGAGCTGGTGACGGCCCGCGGGCGACTCAACCAGGTCGCCGCGGAGCGGCGCGATCCGGCAGTCGACGACGTGGCGATCCAGGTGTCGCGGCTCACCGGGGAGCTGCAGACGGAGATCATCCAGGCGCGCATGACGCCGGTGTGGCAGGTGTTCGACCGCTATCCCCGGCTGGTGCGCGACCTCGCCCGGCAGCTCGACAAGCAGGTGGCGTTGCGGGTCGAAGGCAAGGAAATCGAGCTCGACCGCACCATCCTCGACGAGCTGGGCGACCCGCTGGTGCACCTGCTGCGCAATGCGGTGGATCACGGCATCGAGATGCCCGCCGAGCGCAAACGCCGCGGCAAGCCGGCCGAGGGGGAGATCGTGCTCGGCGCGGTGCGCGAGCGTGCCTCGGTCGCCATCAGCATCGCCGACGACGGGCGCGGGCTCGACCGCCGCCGCATTCTCGAGAAGGCGAAGAAAGAAGGGCTCGTCGACGCGGACGTGGAGACCCTGACCGACGACCAGCTGCTGCGCGTGATCGCGCGCCCGGGCTTCTCCACGACCGAAGCCGTCACGAGCGTGTCGGGACGCGGCGTCGGGCTCGACGTCGCCATGTCGAAGATCCGCGCCCTGGGCGGCACGATCGAGGTACAATCGGAGCCCGGCCGCGGCACCACGTTCGTGCTGCGGCTGCCGGTGACGCTCGCGATCGTCCGCGCGCTGATCGCCGACGTCGGCGGCGAGCGCTATGCGCTGCCGCTCACCTACGTATCCGAGACGGTCGAGTTCGGCGCGGTGCCGAGCACGACGGTCGAGGGACGCGAGGCGATGGTGCTGCGCGACCGCGTCGTGCCGCTGGTCCACCTGCGCGAGCTGCTGAGCGCGGGGGGCGGGGCCCCGTCGTCGGCGCGGCGACCGGTCGTCGTGTTGCAGATGGGCGAGCGCCGCACCGGCGTCGTGGTGGACGGGATGCTGGGCCAGCAGGAGATCGTGGTGAAGAGCTTCGACGCACCGCAAGGAACGCTCCCGGTATTCAGCGGTGCGACCATCATGGGGGATGGGGTCCCGGCATTGATTCTCGATGCCGGTGGGCTCGTGTAAGGGGGACGCATGGAAGACGTTCGCGATCTGAAAGAGC
>DATFSB010000354.1:0-4311 GCA_035262825.1 Gemmatimonadales bacterium
AGGCATCCAGCACACGATCCGCGTGCGGCCTAACGCCGAACATCTGCTCCGCCCGCAACCGCCCCGCCGAGCCCAATCGTTGCCGCAGCGGCTGATCCTCGAGCAGCCGGCGCAGCGCGGTGGCGAAGGCGCTGATGTCCCCCGGTGGGATGAGCAGACCGGTCTTACCGTCCTCCACCAGCTCCGGCACGCCCCCCTCCTTCGACGCGACGACCGGCCTCCCCGCCCCCATCGCCTCGGCGACGGCGCGGCCGAACGGCTCGGGCGCGGTAGGACAGTGCACCAGCACATCGAGCGCCGCCATGATCTCGGGTATGTCGTCGCGGATCCCGAGGAACTTCACCCGGTCGGCGATGCCCAGCTCGCCCGCCAGTGTCCGCAGCGACTCCTCGTAGCCCGAATGCCCCTCGGTCTCGTAGATCGGACCCCCCGACACCAGGAACCTGACACCTGGCACCTGCAGCGCCACGACCCTCGCGACGCGCAGGAAATCCGCATGTCCCTTCCACGGCGTCAGGTGCGCCACCATGCCGACGAGCGGGGTGCCGTTGGGGACATTGAGCTCGGCGCGCACCGCGGCGCCGGAGCGTTTGGGGTTGAAGCGCTCGAGATCGACGGGGTTGTAGAGCGTGACGACGGGGACCTTGGGGGTCGCCCGCAGGCGGAGGGCGCCGGCGACGGCGTCGGAGTTGGCGAAGATGAGGCGCGGCAGGGTGCGCGCGGCGGCCTTGAGGCCGAGGCCGGTCATGCCCTCGGGAGGGAAATCGCGCACGTGCCACACGACGGGGCGGCCGCACAGGCGACCGGCCATGCCGCCGAGTACGTGGGCTTTGATGCCGTTCGAGTGGATGACGTCGACCTGGTGATGACGGGCGATGTTGACGAGCTGCAGGACGGCGGGGAGCGAGCGGGCGGCGAGCAGCGCGGTGTCGAACCGCGTCTGCGGCTGCGAGTAGCGCGACGCCTCGCGCACCGGCTGCGGGATATCGACGTAGGACACGGGAATCCCGCGCTCGAGCAGCGCGCCGGCGAAGGGGCCGTCACCGAACCCCGCGACGATGGGTTGCACGTCGCGCTGGCGCAGCGCGTCGAGCAGCAGCAGTAGACTGCGCTCAGCGCCGCCGAGCTCGCGGCCTGGATTGACGAAGAGAACTTTCATGCGAGACAGGAATCTAAAGCGTGAGCGGTGAGCGGTGAGCAGTAAGTGGTCAGGGGCGACACCCTGTTGCCCCGTTGGGCGACACCCTGCTGCCCAGTTGGGCGACACCCTAAAGGGTGCGCCTGCAAAGACACTGCGCTATAGCGCAGTGGGTTTCGAGGCACACGCTTCAGCGTGTCGTTCGGGCCGTCGAAGTCCGCTGGGTGACGTTCTCTGGACGAGGTGAGCTCTCACCTTTCACCACGTCATGGCACCACCTGCACCGGAGTCAACCGATTCGTTGTAGTTCCGTCGCCGAGTTGACCTCCATCATTTCTGCCCCAGCAGTAAGCCGCGCCTCCGGTCGTAATGCCGCAGGCGTGATAGTAGGCGCGAGCGCTCACCGCGGCAAAGGTGAGCCCGCCCAGAACCGCCCCTGGGCTCGCTTGATCGGTCGTGGTTCCGTTCCCCAGCTGGCCCTCAGCGTTGCGGCCCCAGCAGTACGCCGCGCCCCCGGAAGCAACGCCGCAAGTGTGCGCGTACCCGCCTGCGCTCACCGCTGAGAAAGTGAGCCCGCCCGTGACGGGCACCGGGCTCGTCCGAGCGGTCGCGGTCCCATCGCCGAGCTGGCCGGAAAAATTGTTGCCCCAGCAATAGACGACGCCCCCTGTTGCCAGACCGCAGGTGTGACCGCCCCCGGCGCTCACCGCGGAGAACGTGAGCCCGCCCGCAACAGGTACCGGGGTGGTCCGGTCCGTGGTGGTCGCGTCGCCGAGCTGGCCGCCGTTGTTGTAGCCCCAGCAGTACGCCGCGCCGGCGAGAGTGACGCCGCACGTGTGGTACAACGCCGAGGGGCTCACGGCAGCGAAGGGGAGCCCACCCAGGACCGCCACCGGGCTCGTGCGCGGGGTCGTGGTCCCGTCACCGAGCTCACCGGAGGAATTGCTGCCCCAGCAATAGGCGGCGCCTCCAGTTGTCAGGCCGCAGGTGTGGGCGCCCCCGGCGATCACAGCGGCGAAGGTAAGTCCACCCAGGACGGGCACAGGGCTCGTTCGCTGCGTCGTGGTCCCATCGCCGAGCTGGCCGTTGTCGTTTTCACCCCAACAGTATGCCGCACCCGCGGTGCTGAGGCCGCAGGTGTGACCGCCACCTGCACTCACCGTGGCAAAGGTGATCCCGCCTTGGACCGCGACTGGGTTCGTTCGCGGGCTGATCGTGGTTCCATCGCCGAGGTTGCCGAAGGAGTTGAACCCCCAGCAATACGCCGCGCCTCCGGTCGTGACGCCGCAGGTGTGCCCGCCTCCGGCGCTCACGTTTGTGAAGGTCAATCCCAACGGGGCGAGGACCAGCGCACAATTCGCGTCGAACACCATGTCTGGCCGATTGGGAACCTGGCCGCCGACGAAGCCGTCCCCGTGGGCAACATGGGCCGGTACCGCGCTTTGAGCCACGGCGATCGAGGCATAGCCGGTTGGTCCGGTCTTGTGGCAGATGCTGGAGAGGTTTGCTCCTGCGGCTGACACCAGCGGCTTTGGGGCGAGCGCGCCAGCCGGCTCTACCGGAGCAGCCTCCTCCTTGCACGCAGCAACCACCGTCATGGCGGCGATCGCCAGGATCCGGATTCGAACTCGTCGCATGCTCCCTCCTCCACGTCATGACCTGTCCGTCCAACGATTCGGAAAGCATCGCGGGGATCGCTCAATTATGAGTCAATTCTGTCGCCGAAGCCGACGATAAAGCGTGAACGGTAAGGAGTAAGCGGTCAGGGGCGATACCCTGCTGCCGCGTTGGGCGACACCCTAAAGGGTGTGCCTGCAAAGACACTGCGCTATAGCGCAGTGGGTTTCGAGGCGCACGCTTCAGCGTGTCGCTCGGGGTGTTGAAGGTACGTTGACTAGCGAAGCGCCGTTTCTTGCAACGCCCGCCGAGCCCTCCTACGTTCCCATGATGTCGCCGATGACGGCCGAGGAGCTGCTGCAGATGTCGCGTTCGTGCGCCAGGATCGCATTCCTGATCCTGAGCCGCGCGGATACGCCGCGCTCGCTCCGGACCTGGTCGTGGAGGTATTGTCTCCAGACGATCGACCCGGCAAGACGCTCGCCCGGGTGAGCGACTGGCTGAACGCCGGCTGCCGGCTGGTGTGGGTGGTGGATCCGGTGCGGCGGCTGGCGCGCGTATACCGGCAGGATGGGAGCGAGACGGTGGTGGCGGAGGCGGAAGCGCTGGATGGGGAGGACGTGGTGCCGGGGTTCCGCTGCCTGCTTGGTGACATCCTCTCACAGCCGCGCAGCGCGCACGTCGAGTAGCGGGCAGTCCGGTCTCGATCGCGGAATTCGTTGTCGCTCGGTCTGGCTCAGCGTCACGAGCCGCCGAAGTCGTGAACTGGTCCGCGCAATGAGCGTCGGGGAACGCGAGGTTCGCGTCGGGGACGGTGTAGTCGACGGTCGACCGGGCGACGATCGTTTGCCCAGGCACCCGGTCGTCGTCGAGACCCGCGAGAGGCCTGTCGAGGTCCGCCAGGTCTCGGCAACCTGCCATCCAACCGCCCCGCGCGAACGCCGCATCGTGGTTGTGGACCACCGGTTCACGTGCCAGCTCCAGTCGATCGTCTCTTCGGACCAACCGTTCGCGTCACAGCGTCGCCGCATCGCCTCCTCCATCCGCCGGACCGTCTCCACGGACCAAACGTTCACCTCGCCTCGTCGCCGGACCGTCTCGTGGGAGCGACCGTTCACCTCGCAGCGCTACCGGACCGACTGCTCGGAGAAACCATTCACCCGGCACCGCCACCGGACTCTCTGCTCGGAGCAAACGTTCACCTGACACCGTTACCGGACTGTCTGCTCCGAGCAAACATTCACCTCGCGGCGACACCGGACTGTGTCCTCGGTAAAACCGTTCGCCTCGCACCGCGACTACACCGCCGACCACCCCTACCGTCCCCTACCGCCCTTTTGTGTCGCCTCTTCAAACAGCCGCCGCGCCTCTCGCGCCATATGGTCCCAGGTGAAGCGCTCGAGCACGGTTTTGCGGCCGGCGGCGCCGAGGCGGCGGGCGAGGGCTTTGTCGGTGAGCACGGAGACGAAGGCGTCGGCGGCGGCGCCGAGATCGAGGGGGTCGACGAGGATTCCGGTGACCCCGTCCTGCACCGCGTCCGGCAGACCGCCTGACCG
>DATFSB010000355.1:0-5458 GCA_035262825.1 Gemmatimonadales bacterium
TCCCACTCCTCGTTCTGCGAGGTCACGAGGATGATGGGCGTGGCCCGCGTCTCGGGGCGATCGCGCAGGGCCTTGCACGCGGAGAGGCCGTCGAGCTTGGGCATGACGACGTCCAGCAGAATCAGGTCCGGCTGCACGCTCACCCCGCAGCGCAGCGCCGCTTCGCCATCTTCGGCGGTGAATACCTCGTAGCGGTGCTTCAACATCATCTCGAGCCAGAGGCGGTAGGTCGGCGAGTCGTCCACGATCAGGACACGCTGTTTGCGGCCGACGTGCGTCACGGGCGCTCTGCGAACGACGATAGGTTCAGGCATGTATCAGGCGGACGCCGCGAGGCCGAATTGCATTTCGGCGCGGGCGGCGAACTCTCCGGCGAGGGGATGGCACACGTGGTAGCCCTGCACCAGCTCGATCCCGAAATGGGCGGCGAGCTGCAGGTCGCATTCGGACTCCACTCCTTCGGCGACCACTTCGAGCCCGCTTTGCCGGATCTGTTCGAGCACCGTCACCAATCGCTGGCGGGTGCCCGGCTTGTGGTGGGCGTCGCGGAACAGGCGCCCGTCCAGCTTCACGACGTCGGGGCGGCAGGGGCAGGATTGGAGCGGCCGGGCATCGGTCTTGGTGGCGCCGAAATCGTCGAGCGCGACGAGCACTCCCAGGTCGCGCAGCGAGCGCAGGGCCGGCATGAGGGCCGCCTTGTCGCAGTCACGCTCCTGCTCGACGACCTCGACGGTCACGCGGCGCCAGTCGACGCCGTTCCCGGCGGCGGTCGTGGCGAGAAAGTCGGGGAACGTCTGGTCCGACATCAGGGTGACGGGGCTGACATTGACGAACAACCGGGATCTGATGCCGCAGTGCGCGGCGGTCTCGAACGCCGTGGTGACACAGGCGCGGTCCATCTTGGCTTCGAGGTGACAAGCGCGCGACGCGGCGAACAGCACGGCGGCTTCCGCGTACGGCGAACCGTTGGGTCCCCGGGTGAGGCATTCCAGCGCGTGCAGGCTCCAGCTGCCGTCCCGGCATCGGACGATCGGCTGGAACATCGTGCGCAAGGCGCCCGGCGTCTGGATTACATCCGCCAGGTTGAGCAGCGGCGCTCCAGCGCCTCTGGCGGGCTCGACTACGACCATCGTATCGTCTCTCCCATAGCTCGGCGTTTATTCGGGGCAGGGCTCTCTGCCCACGCGCTCGTGTAACGAACCTGTCACGCGCGGGCGACATTCTAGCAACGGGGCACCGACCGATTCCAATACTCCTTCGCTAGGAGTTGCATACGCGGCGTGCATAGCGGAGCGTATAGCAGAAACGGAGCCCTACGTTGGACTTACGGCACCTGCGGTACTTCGTCACAGTCGCCAGAACACGCAACATGAGCCACGCTGCAACCGAGCTGCGCGTGGCGCAGCCCGCGCTGTCGCGGCAGGTTCGTGATCTCGAGCACGAGCTCGGCGTGACGTTGCTCGAGCGGCACGCGAAGGGCGTCACGCCGACGATCGCCGGCGAGGCGCTCGCGCGCGGAGCGGCCCAACTGCTGTCGGATCTCGTGTGGTCGCTGGAGCGCGCGGAAGCGACGGCGGCGGGCCGGCGGGGGCGTGTCGTCGTCGGCGCGTTACGGTTTGCGATCGCCCGCGGCTTTATCGCTAAGCTCGAGGATATGCTCCGGCGCGACCACCCGGAAATCACATTCGTGCTGCACGACCTCGATTACCACGAGGTGCTCGAAGACCTTGCGAGCGGCGAGATCGATGTCGCGATAACGGTCGTCGAGGATCCGGTGTCCGCGGTTGTGGTAGCCCCTCTCTGGGTCGAGCCCGTCGACTACGCGCTCCTGCCATCCGGTCATCCTTTGGCCACGAAGGCTCGGCTCACAATCCCGGAGCTGGGTGTTCTGCCGCTGGCGCTCGCCCATTACGGCTACCCGAAACGCCTGCTCGAGCGTGGTCTTGCGGCTGCGCGAGCGGCAGGTTTGCAATCGCCGCTGCTTGTCCTCGATACCGGCTTGCACGGCACCCAGGTCGCCGTATCGGTTGGCCGGGGGTGGACAGCCATGTCCCATTCGCTCGCTGCCATTCCGCCTGAGGGCACGACTGCGGTCCCGCTTGATGGTCTCGATCTCCAGGTGGAGGTGTCGATGGTCTGGCGCGCCAGCGAGCGTCGTCCCGTGGTTCGCACGGTGCTGGAAGCCGGGTTCGACATTGCCCGGCAGGACCCCGACGGCTGCGTCGCAGCCGAGCCGCCTTCCGTCCCTGCGCCGCGCAAGCGGGCAGCGCGGCGTCCGCCGGGAACGGTCCCGCCGGGTTTGGAGATCCGGCACCTGCGCGCGCTGCTCGGCGTGGCCGCGACGCAGACGATCGGCCGCGCTGCCGAGCAGCTCGGGGTCACGCAGCCGGCCCTGTCGCGCCAGTTGAAAGAGCTGGAGCACGCCACCGGTCTCTCGCTGCTCGACCGCTCGGCGCGCGGGGTGATGCTCACCGCGGCGGGCAGCGCGCTCGCGGGCGACTGTCCCGCCCTGCTGCTGTCGCTCGAGCGGCTGGTGCAGGAAGTGACCCGCTCGCGGCGGGGCATGGAGGGACGCTGCGTGATTGGAGCGGTGGCGACCGTCGTGACGACTGAGATTCTTACGGCCGCGCTCAGCGAAAGCGCCGCCCGCCATCCCCACGTGCACGTGACCATCGAGGAAATGCCCTCGCCAACGCAGCTGCCGGCGTTGCAACGCGGCGAAATCGACCTGGGACTCGCCCACGCCTACATCGAGCTGGAGGATTGCGACGGTTTTCGAGTGCAGCGCCTCGTCGAGGATCGCGTGCAGCTGGCCCTGATCGCCGCTTCCCATCCGCTGGCTCAGCGCGCGATGATCCAGCCGCTCGAGCTTGCCGACATTCCGTTCCTCTTCATGAAGCGCTCCTTCCACCCCCTCCTGCACGATCGCGTGATCAGCGCCCTGGCGAACATCGGGCTGACGCCGCGCATCGATGGCACGCACGACGGGCTGCACACCGTGTGGTCCCTTGCCGGTCAGGGGAAAGGGTGGTGCCTCGGGTTCCTGTCGCAGCGTGACCGCCCGCCGCTCGGGACGGTCGGCGTGCCGGTCGCCGGTCTGGACCTGCCGTGGGGAATCGACATTCTGTCGCGGGAGGGGGAGCCCAATCCCGCGGTGCGCGCGGTGATGGACTTGCTGAAGGCAGCGGCGAAAAGGAAACCGGCGGTCGAGCGGAAACGGGTCGTCGTCTCGTGACGACGTGGCGTTCGCGGCTGACGCGGATCGGCGCGCCAGCTGCCTGGGCGTTGCGAGCACACTGGGTGACGGCGGCGCTCCTCGTTGTTGCGGGGACCGTTGCACTATTCGGCGTGATCGTCGTGAGCCGCCTGATCGCGCCCACAGGGATGGGACCGCGCATCATACCAGCCGCCGTCCCGGTTCCCGATCTTCAGCTCACGACGAGTGCCCTCGCCTCGACACCGGGCGACGTCAGATCGGCCGCGACACACCAGCTCTTCACCCTGCTGCTGCTCGTGGCGTCGGGAATCGGCATCACAGCCGCCATCACCATCGTCGCCCTCGCTGCCGCCCGATCCTCCGTCCGGGCGCAGGAGCTGGTAGTGCGGCGGGCCGTCGGCGCATCACGCCGCCTCCTTCTCGCGGCAGCACTGGCCGAGGCCGCGGTCGTGGTCGCTCTGGCGCTCGCGTTGGGCGGGACCGGTGGGCTGGTAGCAAGCCAGATGGAAGTGGCGCACTGGCCCGGCCCCTCAATGCCTGGAGGGGTCTCCGTGACGGCAGCGGTGGTCGCGGCCCTGATGGTCTTCCTGGGACTGGGACTCGTATTCCCTGTCACTGCGGCGCGTCGGCGTACGCCGCTCGGTGGACGGCGGGGGAGGGCGCTCGAGCTCGTGCTGCCGGCGCTGCAGCTTGGCGTGGGTCTCACTGTGCTGACCGCCGCAGCGCTGCTGGTGCGCCACGCGGCTCAACTCGGTGGAACGGGCCGGGCCGGGGAGGGGAGAGGCGAGTTGTTCGAAGTGCGGGTCGCGAACGCACGCCCGGCCGAGCGGTCGGTGTCCTACGTCGCATTGCTGCGCACGCTGCATGGCGGGCCAGAAACTCGCGGCGCGAGTCTCACTAGCCCTGGGGTACTGGTGGGAGCCGGCACCGGCGACGGGGTGCTCACCGACTGCGGGCAGTGCTCCTGGGGCGGGATCTACGTGCCGTTCCGGCTCCCGTACGCGACGCATTACCTCGTGAGCGCCGACACGTTTCGGATGCTGCGCCTTCCCGTCGTGGCGGGACGGGCGCTCAACGATGCCGACGACTGGAACGCCCCACGTGTCGCCGTCATCAGCCGCTCGCTCGCTGCAGACGATTTTCAGCAGGGCCAGGCGGTCGGCCGCCGTATCCAGATCGGCCATGCGCCAGCGACGTGGTACACCGTCGTCGGCGTCGTCGCCGACCAGCTGCCGGCGGCATTCGGCGGCGGTTTGCAGTCTCCGTACGCCGTCTATCTGAGCATCCTCCAGCACCCGGCACGCGCCGTCGACCTCCTGGTGCGCGCACAAAGTGAGTCGCCCCACAGAGTGGACGACGTGCGCCACGCCCTGACGACGACGCTGGGACCGGGTATCACCGTCGCACACGATCCCGAGGCGCGCCGCGTGGCGCGGGAAGCCGCCCCGATCCGCTGGTTCGGCGGCGTGTTCGGCATGGAAGGTTGGGTGTTGCTGGCGATCGCGACGCTGGGGACGTTCGTCGTGATGTGGCTCTGGGTCGCGTCGGTGGCCCACGACCTGGCGGTGCGCCGCGCGGTCGGCGCACGGCGTCGCGCGGTGATCGGCTACGTGCTGGCGCGCGCTGCCGGGGTCGCCGTGGGCGGGGTGGCGGTGGGGCTGTGGTGCGGCATGGTGCTCTGGGGCGCCCTGACCACCGTCCTCGCGGGTCTGCCTCCCTGGGACTCCGGCGTGCTCCTACGCTTCTCTCTTCTGCTTGCGCTTGCTGCGCTCGCCGGCGCGCTGCTGCCGGCATGGCGCATCGCGCGAACGCCGCCCGCTATCCTCCTCGCACACGGTGACTCGTGACACACGATTGATCGCGGGTTGAGCGGCCGCGCGATTGTGCTGCGTCCCGCGTAGTTCCGATGACATGTGCGCGCCCGAATTCGCTAGCATCGGTGCGTGCCCCACGAGAGTCTGCTCGTCCTGCTCGCCCCCCACGGCGCGACGATCGAGCCCGAGGCGCTGGCGTCGCTGGAGGACGCCCGGCCCACCTGGGTGCGGATCGAACGGGAGGGGGAGTCGTCCTGCCTGGCCGCCCGGGTGCGTCACACCGCTCCCCCCGAGGTGTTTCGCGACCGGGTCCGCCGCTGGGCGGCCCAACGGCAATGGGCGGTGACGGTTGCGCCGTGCGCCCCGTCTTTGTAAAGTGAATTGCATGCATGACTTGGGGGGCCCCCTGCCTGTGCCCGGCGCCACA
>DATFSB010000356.1:0-6680 GCA_035262825.1 Gemmatimonadales bacterium
CCCGCCCGACGGCATCCTCCTCGATATCCACCTCCCCGACGGCTCGGGGGTCGACCTGCTGCGCGAGCTGCGTGAGCGGCCCGCCACCGCCAAGATCCCGGTGCTGGTGCTGACCGCGGAGGGCGAAGAGCGCGTGCTCGCTGAAGCCCGCCGCCTCGGGGCGCAAACGATCACCAAGCCGTTCAGTCCGACAAAGCTCCGTGCGCTCGTCGGCGCGCTGTTGGGAGACCCGGACCCCGATACCGCCGGGTGAACACCTGGGCGGTGATCCTCGCCGGAGGCGCCGGGACTCGGTTCTGGCCGCTGTCCACCGCCGAGCGGCCCAAGCAGCTGCTGCCCCTCGCCGGCGATCGACCACTACTGGCCCAGGCGGTGCGCCGGCTCGACGGCCTCGTCCCGCCGAACCGCGTGCTCATCCTCACGGGACCGTTTCTCGTAGAGCGCGTCACCGCGCTCGTGCCTGAGGTGCCGGCCACGCAGGTCCTTGCCGAGCCGCGCGCCGCGTCGACGGCACCGGCGCTCGTCTGGGGCGCGAACTGGATCGCCAAGCGCGACCCGGGGGCGCAGATGGTGTCGCTGCACGCCGACTGGGCGGTGGGCGATGAAGCGGCGTTCCGCGTTGCAGCCGGGCGTGCGTTGCAGACGGCGCACGATCACGACGTCCTCGTGACCGTCGGCGTGAAGCCGACGCGGGCCGAAACGGGCTACGGCTACATCGTTCCCGGCGGCGCGCTGGCCGGCAACCGGCACGCCCGCCGGGTCCAGCGCTTCGTCGAAAAACCCACCGCCATGCGCGCCGCCCTGCTGCGGCGACGCCGCGCCCTGTGGAACACCGGCCTTTTCGCCTGGGACGTCGAGCGCTTCCTCACCGAGGCCCGCGCCCACGCGCGCGAGCTGCGGCGTGGCTGGCTGGCGCTCGCCAGCGGCGACGCCGCAGCGTTCTTCGGCGGGGTGAATCCCGCGGCGGTCGACATTGCGGTGCTCGAGCGCACCAAACGGCTCGCAGTCGTCGAGGGGAAGTTCCGCTGGGACGACATCGGATCGTGGGACGCGCTGTTCCGAATCCGCTCCGCCGACTCGCACGGCAACATCGCGGTGGGCAACGTGACCGTCGGCGACGGCGTGCGGCGCTGCGTGTTGTGGTCGGAGGACGAGCACCTGGCGGTCAGTGGCATCACTGACCTGATCGTGGTGCGCGCCAACGGCCACACGCTCGTGATGCCCACTGGCCGCGCCGACCGGCTCAAGGCGCTGGTCCAGAAGCTGTGACCACCGCCCTCTATCTCCTCGATCCCGATCCGGCGCCGGCCTGGGTGCCGTTCGCGGGAGCGCGTCCCCTCTCCGAGCTGCGCGCCGGCGCGCATCTGATCCGCGAGCGCTGGGAGACGTTCATCGGCGCCGAGGCGACGGAGATTCTCGCCCTGCCCCACCTCGCCGGCTTCGCCGAGCCGGGAATGCCGCCGGTGCGCGCGCGCCACCCCATTACCGGGCCGGCCGTCATCGGATCGTCGACATTCGCACCGCGCGGGCTCGCGCCCGCTCTCCCCCAGGCGGCCGCGCGCCTCGTCGCCCGCGGTATCACCGTCGGCTGGGCCGTACCGGCGGGCGCGACATGGCAGGGACCGCAGCGGGAGGCCGAGGCGGTCGAAGTCCCCGGCCTCGTGTTGCACGGTGTGTTCGACCTCATCCCGGCACTGGGCCAGCTGCTCTCCGAGGACCTGCGGGCGATGCTGGGCGACTCGGATCCGGTTCCGACCGGGGCGATCGTCATCGGCGACCCGGCGGGCCTGGCCCTCCACGGCGCGACCGTCGAACCCGGCGCGGTGTTCGACGTCTCGAATGGACCTGTAGTGGTGGAGAGCGGCGCCGAGGTACGCTCCGGGACGCGGCTCGAGGGTCCGATCTGGATCGGTGCCAACACGCGCGTGCTCGGCGGCGACATCCGCGGCTCGGCGATCGGTCCCCACTGCAACGTCCGGGGGGAGATGTCCGGCTGCAGTTTTCTGGGATACGGCAACAAATCGCACGACGGCTTCGTCGGCACGAGCATCGTCGGGCGGTGGGTGAACTTCGGCGCGGGCACAACGACGTCGAATCTCAAGAATACGTACGGTCCCGTGCGCCTCGACGTCGCCGGCACGGCGATCGAGACCGGCCTGCAGTTTTGCGGCAGCCTGCTCGGCGATCACGCCAAGACGGCGATCGGCACGCTGCTCGTGACCGGGACCGTCATCGGGGCGGGCGCCAGCGTATTCGATGGAGTGCGCGCCCCGAAGTACGTCGCGCCGTTCGCCTGGGGCGGTACCACGGCGGAGCGCATGACGCGGGACGGCTTCTTGAAGACGGTGGAGCGTGTCTTACCCCGTCGCGACGAGACGCTGACGCCGGAGAT
Source organism: Gemmatimonadales bacterium (assembly GCA_035262825.1). Lineage (GTDB taxonomy): Bacteria > Gemmatimonadota > Gemmatimonadetes > Gemmatimonadales > GWC2-71-9 > DASTHG01. The sequence continues at coordinate 2,393 of DATFSB010000356.1, forward strand.
GCGCGAGGTGCTGGGGCGGGTGTACGATTGGGCTACGAAATAGACAAATGTCGAATGTCCAATATCGAATGTCCAATTTCGAAATTCGACATTTGATATTCGACATTGGACATTTGTTTCTCACCACGCCCGCGCCGTCACCGGCGGCGGCTCGGGAACCTGCAGCGTATCGGGACGCGTGCTGGGCGGGCCGACGCGTCGCAGCGTCACCGGCTTGTCGAGGTCCCCACCGGAGATGGTGAGCTTGTCGCCCTGCACCTTCAGGCCGTAGACGTTCCACACGCCGTCGCCCATCGTGAACCAGACGCTGTCCCCCACGACCCGCCAGCGCGCCACATGATCGCCGAACTGGGCCGAGCTGTCGGAGCGGACCATGATCAGGCGCGGCCCGTCGTCGGTGTGCGCCTCCCATTTCCCCTCGAGCCGCGGCGACCCGCGTCCCTGGGCCGCAAGCGCGGTCCCGGGCAGCAGGAGGAGGAGTGCGAGACCATAGCGACAGCGTGTCATTCCAGGAATCTAGCTGGACGGCGTCGGAGATGCTCCGGGGGAAGCCGCCGCAGCGGCGTGCTCCGTCGTCCGTTCGTCGGCGACCACGGCGACCTGCGATTCCCACTTGCGCATCATCTCGATGAACGCCCTAACGTACTTGGGATCGAACTCCATCCCCGCACGCCCTTCGATGTAGGGCAGCACCTGCTCGACCGGCCAGGCATCGCGATAGGGACGCCGCGTCCGCAGCGCGTCGTATACGTCGCACACGTGCACCAGGTTGCTGGCTTCATGGCACGGACGGCGGTAACGCACCTGGGGGTAGCCAAGCCCGTTGAGCATGATGTGGTGCTCGTAGGCGACGACCGCCGCGAGATCGAGATCTTCTTCACTTTCCAGGATCAGCCGCGCGCCCTCCACGGGGTGGCGATTCATCAGCACGCGCTCATCGGGGGTGAGCTTCCCCGTCTTGGTGAGCACTTCGATCGGGATGCGCACCTTCCCCAGGTCGTGCAGCAGCCCGGCGACGCCGAACGCGCGTACGTCCGCGGGCCCCATGCCGAGGAACTCGGCGAGGGCCATGCTGAGGACGGACACGTTCAGCGAATGGGTGGTGGTGTATTGATCGAACTGTTTGAGCTGTAACAGGGGCATCATCACCTGCTGCTCGCCGTGCATCGCCACCGACAACGACCGCACGACCGCTTCGGCTTCCGCCAGCGGGAGCATCTCCCGCTGTTGCACCTCGTCGTGCAGCCAGCGGATCGTCTCGACTTCTTCGCCCAGCGAAAACGTGATGGTCGCAGTGGGAAGCGCCTCGTCCTTCGCCATCTCCGCGCCGCTTCGCACACCGACGACCCCGTACTTGATCGCAGTCGGTCTGAGGGGGCGTGCCTCGGCCGTGTCGATACCCTCGAGCGTGAGGCGCGACAACACATCCTCCAGAAAGACCTCGAAATCCTCGCGCGTCACATGATCGGCGAACTCGAGTCGTTGGATGCCGGCGCTCGCCAGACGGTTCGACCAGCCCCAATCCCGCATCTCGCGCAGCGGCAGCCGCCCGAAGATCACTTCATCGCCGAGGAAGGTGAACAGCGGGTGCGCGTGCTTCGCCTGCAGGTCGCGCAGCTCCTGGTACGCCGCGTCGATCCCGCGCGCGCGGGCCGGGTGCCCATCGGCATAGAGCGACATCCCCGCGAGCGCCTGCGCGAACGCGCCGAGGAACTGAGCGGGCTCGCTCACGAGGCGGCGGGCTCCGGATCGGTCGCGGCCCGGACGTCGGCGTCGTTGGAGACCGCGGCGAGGGCCAGCAGCTCGAGGGCACGCGGCTCGTCCCGCCACCCCGTGGCAAGCGCCGCGAGCGCTGCTACGAGCTCTCGCGATCGCGGCAGCAGCCGGCGCCGCCCCAGCAGCGTGCGCCCACCGTCGACCAGCCGCACCAGCTCGTCCAGGGCCTCCGGCGCGCGAGCCGCTCCCAGCACGCGGATCGCCTGCACTCGCAGATCGGGCGCCGTCTGGCGGCTGTCGGCGAGTGCGATAATGCGTGGCAGCACCGTCGCCGGCAGGTCGTGGTGCGCGGCATTCAGCGCGAGCCGCACGACGCGATGCTCGCGGTCGGCGAGCGCCTGGGCGAGCACGCGGGGGCGCTCTTCCGGCGCCTTGACGCCGATCTTGAGCGCCTCGAGCCGGACACGGGGATCGGTATGCGACAGCCACGGCAGGACGGAGAACCCTTCGGGGAGCTGCGGCAATTCGTCCAGCACGGTGAGCAAATTGCGTTGCACGTACCAGCGCTCGTCGGAGAGGCGTGCGGTGATGCTCGGTCCGAGCATCGGCCCGAGCCGCTTGATGCGCTCGAGCAGGGCGCGGCGGGTTGCGCGCGCCTCCGCGCTCGCGAGCGCATCCAGCAGGGGATCGGCGGCGAGCACGCCGAGACGCGGCAGCACGCGGTCCACCGTGGCGAAGTCGACCGGCTCGCTCGCCAGCAGCCATTGCAACGTCTCCTGACTCACCGCCCTTCCCCACAGATTCTGGACGACGGCGGTCCCCTCCGGCGCCGATTCGAGCAAGTCGATCAGCTGCGCGAGCCGGCCCCGCTCCAGCATCACGTTGCAGGCCCGATACACCCCCGGCCCTACCGCATCCGCTTCGAGGCTCATCTGGACGAGCCGTTCCACTTCCGGCTGGAACGACCGCTCGGCCGTATCGACGACCGCCGTCGAGCTCTGCGACATGCGCTGCAGGGCCTTGCCGTAGGATTCCGGGTTGGGATCATCGAGGTCCCAGCCGGTGAGCAGCCCCTTCACCTGGTCGCGCAACGCGCTATCAGCGAGTGTGCGCGCCTGCGGTTTCCCCTGCTCGGCGTGCGCCGCCAGCTTCGACAACATGCGCATCAGCGAGCCGGACACGGAGTGCTGCGACGCCTCGGCCGCTGCCTTGACGATTTCGAGCACCGCGTCGACGGCCATCCCCATCGAGGCGTCCACCACGAACTTGCGGCGCTGCGCGCCGTCGCCGCCCATCTCGATCAATCGCCGCAGCGTCTCCGGCTTCATTTCCCCGATCAGCCGCGACGTGCGGCGGCGCAGCTCGACCGCCTCCGCCCCCCCTGCCGCTTTGAGCTCTTCGGCGATCTGCAGCAGGTACCCGACGATCACCTGGTCGTATGCTTCACCCCGCGGATGATCGTCGATCGCCTTCGCGATCACGGCGGGTTTGGTGGGCGGGGGCTCCTCGTCTTTGATCTGGCCCGCGAGCGCAGCACGGGCGAGGCCGATCCACAGCTGCGCGCCGCGCACCCGCGCGTCCCGCAATTCTGCTTCTTCCGCCAGAGACCGTCCCTCAGCCGCCACGTCGGGCGGCTGGTTGCTCTTCTCATCCAGCAGCTCGAGCCGTTCGTACGTCATGGAATGCAGCCGGACGTGTTGCCAGGCGGACAGCTTCTCCGGATCGCCGAGCCCGAGGGGCTGTCCGGTGCGATCGGCTTCGACGGCGAGCGTGCGCAGCATGCTCAGGATCTCGCCGGTCTCGACGCCGCGGCTGAACGTGACGGCGCCGAGGTGGTGGCGGTGCAGCCGTCCCGCCAGCTCCGCCAGCACCGGATGGCGCGGGTCGGTCGCGACGCCTTCGATGACGAGCTGGTTCCGCGCCACCCCGAGCGAGAGCGACGCGCGATCCTGGAGCAGGGCCTCGGCGCGGCGCAGCACCCCCCGCGCAGCCGGTCCGAGCGACGGGTGGTCTTCGGGATACATCGCATGCTTGTGCAGCGCGATCGACAGCTCGATCAGGAATTCACTGAGCTCGCGCGACAGCGTCGCGCGCTCGTGGGGGGATGGACTAGTCGGAGCGAGGCCCGATCCCGGCGGACTTGTCACGCGATATGATAGTAGACTGCAAGGAGTTCCGAAACAGCGCAGCAAAAGGGGCACTCCCTAACTGCTTGGGAGTGCCCCTTTTTGGTGCATCGTAACGGCTGGCTGAACGATCAGTACATCCCACCCATGCCGCCACCGCCACCCGGCATCGGCGGTGCTTTCTCCTTCTCCTTCTTCTCGACCACGACGCACTCGGTCGTGAGCAACAGACCCGCGATCGACGCTGCGTTCTGCAACGCCGTGCGCGTCACCTTCGTCGGATCGATGACGCCGGCGACGACGAGATCTTCATACTCGTCCGCCTGCGCGTTGTAGCCATAGTTCAGCTTCGCCGCTTCCTTCACCTTGCCGACGACGATCGCTCCCTCGGCCCCGGCGTTCTGCACGATCATGCGGATCGGCTCTTCGAGCGAACGGCGCACGAT
>DATFSB010000357.1:0-2260 GCA_035262825.1 Gemmatimonadales bacterium
GCGCGCACGGCTGCCGGCTCGGAGGTCGACTTCTTCGTTCACTCTGACGGGAATGCCACCATCACAGCCAGTGCGGCGGGCGTCCCCACCACGACACTGTCGGGGGATCCGATCACCGGCCGCTTCGACGCCGCGGTCAACCTTGCCCCTGGCACTCCTCTTCCCGCATTCATCCGCTACACGGCTACGGCCGTGGGGAGCGATCCGACTGTCCGCGACAGCCCGCTGGTGGACGAGGTCACCACAACGGCGGCGACCTACAGCGTGAGCAGCCACCGGCTCACGGTGAACGCGGTCTCAAGCGATCAGGTCGGCGCGCCGACCCTCACGGCATCCGGAAACCCGCAGGAGCCGCTCGGAACGCTGACGGGTGGCGTTCTGGTGCTGCCCCTTGCGGCGCCTCCGTTCCAGGTGACCGTCACCTCCTCGGCCGGCGGGACTCGCACCTTGGCGGTGGATCTGACGCCGTAGTCACGCTTGAGATGTTCCGAGTGTTCGAAATCATTTGCTACGACATAGGAGACGAGTATCATGATGAGACGACCTTCCTTGAATTGGGCCTCACGGCTCATTATTGTGCTGGCCGCGGCATCCAGCTTGGGAGCCGGCGAGGCATTCGCACAAGCGCAGGGCTTGGCGGCCGTCGGGCCTGTTGACCCCGCCAACGGATATCCGCAATACTACCAGGACCACGCGGGACAGGCGCTCATGCCGTGCCTCGACAACGTGACGCCGGGGGATCTGTGCGGGATTCTGCTCCTGGGCAACCTGCCGAATCCCTCGGGGCCGATCGTGTTTCCGACCAACTTCCCTAACGAGTTCTTCTACTCGTTGGCAAAAGCCCGCATCTCGGGTGTGCCGGGAAACAATAACCTCCGGGCGGACCTCACCCTGGCCCTGGAGGGGGCGTTTGGAAACGCCGCTGGCGCAGTGGTGCCTGGCCAGCAGATTACCTTCGCCCGCTTCCGGTTGCGCGTCACCGCCGGGCTCGTCCCCAATACGACGTACACCGTCACCCATCCGTTCGGCGTCGCGACCTTCGTCTCGTCGTCGACCGGAACGATCAATTTCACCTCAGACCAGGGTTGCGGCGTGCCCGTTCCGCCCGCGTGCAACTTCGCCAGCGTGCTCCCCACGACCAATGTAGGTCCGTTCCTCAGGTGGGATGCGACGGCGCCGGCAGCGCCGGCTGGATTTCTCGGCAATCCCGCTGTCAACCACACGATAACCGGCAGCCCGTTCGGGACCAACATCCTGCGCATCGATGGCCCCAATGTGGGCGGTAATAATGTTAATACGGTCCAGACCGACCAATGGTCGATCACTGGAAAAGCGTTCGCCGGGGTACTCGTGACGCCGCTGACGATCGATCGGACAAGCTTCGCGCGCACGGCTGTCGGCAGCTCGGAGATCGACCTCTTCGCTCACTCTGTCGGGAATGCCACCGTCACAGCCAGTGCGGCGGGCATCCCCACCACGACACTGTCGGGGGATCCGCTGGTCGGCCGCTTCTACGCCATGGTCAACCTTGCCCCTGGCACTCCTCTTCCCGCATCCATCCAGTACACGGCTACGTCCGCGGGGAACACTCCTACTGTCGGCGTCAGCCCGCTGGTGGACGAGGTCACCGTAACGGTGGCGACCTACAGCCAGAGCAGGCACGTGCTCACGGTGAACGCGGTCTCAAGCGATCAGCTCGGCGCGCCGACCCTGACGGCAGCCGGAAACCCGCAGGAGCCCCTCGGAACGCTGACGGGCGGCGTTCTGACGGTGTCCCTTGCGGCGCCTCCGTTCCAGGTGACCGTCACCTCCTCGGCCGGGGGGACTGGCACCTTGTTGGTGGATCTGACGCCGTAGTCACGTGATGCATTGAACAGCAGCGCATCGTCGCGGCCAACCGCCGGGCGACGCGCTGACCGAGCGGCGCCAGCCCAACTTTACTAGGTAAAGGCGGGCTGGCGCGGTCTTGCGAACAGATATCGAGACGCGGCTGGCGCGAGAATGTGACCGGATGGGAATCTGCTTCCCATCATCGATTGGATGGAAGTGTCGGAGAGCAATTCATCGCGATCTTCGGGTTCAACAACTCAGTCCCACGGCGGCACGGAGCCAAAGCGCTGCGCGAGAAAATCGATGAACGTGAGTACCTTCGCGGGCGGGCGGCGATCGGCGGGATAGAGAGCGAACACGCCGGCCACTTCGATCGCGGGGTGATCGAGGGTCACGGAGACGAGCCGTCCGGCGCGAATCTCGCCATTCA
>DATFSB010000358.1:0-3952 GCA_035262825.1 Gemmatimonadales bacterium
CAGCCGCTGATCTCCGAGCGGCAATACAGCCAGTGGGAAGAGGTGCTCGGCAGCCACGGCCGCTCCGCCGATCAGCTGGAGGCGTGGGAGTCGGTGTACGGACCGGTCGGGGACGACGGGTATCCGAAGCCGTTGTGGAACAAGCGCACCGGCCACATCGACCACGATGTCGCCCTGTATATGCGCGACCATGGCTTCGACCTGCGTTACTACCTGGCGCAGAACTGGGCGAAGATCGGCCCGCAGCTCGTGGGGAAGATCCACGTCGACGTCGGCGATATGGACAACTTCTACCTCAACCTCGCGGTCTACGACCTGCAGGAATTCCTCGATCGCATCCTCGAGCCCCGTGCCCAGGCGACGGTCAACTTCGGCCGTCCGGAGAAGGGCCACGGGTGGCAGCACGCCACGCGCGCCGAGATCGTGCGGGAGATGGCGGCACAGGTGAAGCGCACAGCGCCTCGTGGGACCGACACAAGGGCTTGGAGCTATTAGAGAACGAAAAAATGTCGCAAAATCGCCCTAGCGATGTCTGGTGATTACACCGATCCTTGACCCATGCTCGGGACGAAACCGGTCTTCCCGCTCTTGCTGGCAAGTCTTCTGCCCGCTCTGTCATGTAGTGGGAAGGACAAGTCCGTCACCGGACCGCTGCCAGTGGCCAGTGTCACCGTAACAGCTCCCGCCAACATGGTCGACGAGTTCGATTCGCTGCAATTCACCGCTACGCCCAAGGACGCCAACGGCAACGTTCTGACCGGCCGCACGGTCACGTGGAGCACGAATGCCGGCACGAAGGCAACGATCTCGTCGAGCGGCCTGTTGCACGCTCTGCAGGGTGGCACGATCACCGTGACGGCGACGTGCGATGGCGTTCCCGGAAACGCACCGATCACGATCACCGTACCCGTCGCCGCTGTGATGCTGAATCCGAGTAGCGCGACTCTGTACGCGGGTGATACCGTCCGCTTGACACCCACGTTGCTGGGCCCGACCGGAGATACGCCCACCGATTCCGCTCTCACATGGACGAGCTCGGACACCTCAGTGGCCACTGTCCTCGCGGGCCTGGTGACGGCCAGGGACGGGGGTTCGGTCACCGTGAAGGCCACGGCGAAAAACGGGAAGTTCGGTCAGGCGACGATCGCCTCTAACAGCGCGGTGGCGACCGTCACGATCTCGCCGAAAGACACCTCGATCTATGTGACGAACACGGCGCCGTACATCACCATCGTACGCGACGCCCACGGGGATACGCTCACCCGTTGGCAGGAACCGTGTCCCAGCCTGTGCAATGTGGCCTATCCGGTGCAACTGCAAAGTCTTGATACGAGTGTGGCCGCGCGCCTAGGAGGCTGCTGCACCTTCAACACGAACAAACCGGGCGTGGATTCCATCGTCGCAACTTCACGCGGGATCTCAGACACTGGCGTCATCCACGTACAGCCTCTGGCTTTTGGTTCGGTGGTCGTGGGTAACGCACAGGCCTGCGGGCTCAACGCGGATAGTGTCGCCTATTGCTGGGGGGGCGCCCACCCGACGGTGACGTCCACTGGCTCGCACTTTGTCCAGCTCGATGTGGGGAATTACACCGAATGTGGACTCACTGCGGCCGGCGCAACGGTGTGTTTCCAGGATACCAGCGCAACGCCGTTAGGCGCTCCACCCTCGGACAGCCTTCAGGTCGGCGCAACGTTTCTTTGCGGCCTGCCAGCCGGAGGAGCGGCCTGGTGTTCAGGCGGCAACGGCTACGGTCAGCTCGGCTCGGGAGACACCAGCAACTCCAGGACTGCGGTGAACGTCACCGGCGGCCATTCATTCGTCAGCATTGCCGCGGGCGTGAATAACGCGTGTGGCATTGTCACGGGAGGCGCCGCCTATTGTTGGGGCAGCAATGGAGGAGGGCTGTTGGGGTCAGGCGATACGGTTTCTTTCAGCTCTGCACCACTTGCCGTCGCCGGTGGCCAGACGTTCGCCCAAATCTCGACCGGGTACGGCCACGACTGCGGCGTTACAGCGAGCGGTGCGGGCTACTGTTGGGGCAGCAACCAATTCGGGGAGCTGGGCAGCGGCGATACCGCCTCGCACAGCAGCACCCCACAGCTGGTCGCCGGCGGTCTGCAGTTCGCCATGATCTCCGCCGGTAGCCAGCATTCGTGCGGGGTGACTACCAGCGGTGCGGCGTATTGTTGGGGCGCCGCCGGATTGCTCGGGAACGCATCAGGCACAGGATCGGGTACACCGGTGGCAGTCGACGGGGGACTCACCTTTCTCACTCTCGACGCCGGCATAGCACTCGACCCGAGTGACGAGTCGACGTGTGGACGTACGACGGGCGGCGCTGTCTACTGTTGGGGGAATGCGGTGCTCGGTGCAGACGGGATACCGCTCAGTCACATCCCGATCAAGGTCCAGTTCCAACAGTAGTGCCCGGAATCAGCGTCGCTTGTCTGGCTGAGAATTGAAAACCAGCTGCGAGACATCGGCGGCCAGTCTATAGGCCGTGCTGTCTTCTTTGACCCCGCCCGTCAGCACCACAAGCACATAGGGCGCGCCGCGGGCCGGCCGCACGATGCCGGCGTCGTGGTACACGACACCGCCGATCCAGCCCGTCTTGTGCTCCACCCGGGTCCCCGCGGGCAGTCCGGCGGGAATCCCCTCCGTAAAGTGCTGACGTCCGAGAACCTCGAGCATCTCGCGGCACGCCGCAGGTGACGCCGCGCGGTACTGCGCCAGAGCCGTGAAGAGCACACCGAGATCGCGCGCCGTCGTCGTGTTGTTCATCCCCGCCCGGTACGCCTTGCCGTCCTCCACGCCGCGCAGCACCAGGATCGAATCGGCGCCCAGCGCATGGGCCGTAGCGTTGGCGCGCTTGGCGTCCACCAGCGCGATCAACAGGTTGGTGGCGAGGTTCGACGACACCGTCTCCATCAGGTCGACGAGCTGGCGAATCGTGCGCTTCTGACCCACCAGATCGTACAACGTCGAGTCGGAATCGTCGGCCTTGTCGAGCTGATACGGCGACCCGTCGACGATCGAGCGGAAATCGTTGCTGATCGGCACGCTGTCGTCGAGCGTGAGCTTGCCCGCGTCCCTGTCGCGGAACAGCTGGATCATCACCGGGACCTTCATCGTGCTGGCGGCGTGGAACCGCACGTTGGCATCGATCAGCAGGGTGTCGCCGCTGCCGAGGTCGTGGAAGTACACTCCCACCGCCGACGCCGGCGTCTGCGCGATGCGGGCCACGATCCGCGCGCGCAGCGAATCGAGGTGTTGCGCCGCGGCGCTCGTGGCGGCGAGGCACGTCAGCAGGACGGCGAGCGGTCGCTTCATCGATTCTCCCTCATCCGAGAGCGGCGAGCTGTGTGCCCAGATCGGCCGCGGTCTGCACGCGCTCCTCCGGGCGTTTGGCGAGGAGCCGCATCACCAGAGCCGACAGCACCGGCGGGATTTCCGGGTTCACCTCCTGCGGGGGCCGCGCCTCCTCCTTGAGCAGCTTCGCGACGAGCGAGATGACCGACCCCGCCTCGAACGGCAGCTTCCCCGTGAGGCACTCGTACAACACGACGCCGGCGGCGTAAAGATCGCTGCGGGCGTCCACCGGCTCCCCCATGAGCTGCTCCGGCGGCATGTAGGCCGGAGTGCCGAGCACCAGGCCCGCCTCGGTGTTCGCCGTGGAGCGCTCCGCCAGCCGCGCCACCCCGAAGTCCATGACCTTGAGGACGCCCGCTTCGTCAACCAGGAGGTTCTGCGGCTTGATGTCGCGGTGAATGACGCCGTGCTCGTGCGCCACCGCGAGTGAATGCGCCAACTGCGCCGCGATCGCGAGTGTCGCCGAGACGCCGAGGCGGCCGCGGGTGTCGATCAGCTCGCGCACCGTGATCCCCTGGACGCATTCCATCGTCAGGAAACACACCCCCGACCACTCGCCGAAATCGTGCGTGCGGACGAT
>DATFSB010000359.1:0-14610 GCA_035262825.1 Gemmatimonadales bacterium
TTTCGGGCTCCTGGGGGCGGCATACGAGAACATCGGCCACCCGAGGGAGGCCGCCGATGCCTACCAGCAGGCAGCCGACGCCGCGGAAATGCCATTCCTGAAGGGCCAGTTTCTTTCCGATGTGGGTCGCAGCTGGCTGACCGTCGGCGATACGTCGCGCGCCAGGGCCGCCTACCAGGAGATCGTCACCAAGCTGGACTCGACGGCCGTGGCGTTCGAGGCTAAGGTGCGCCTCGGAGAGCTGGGGACCGCCACGAAGTAGTTGGCTGGACTGCGGTTAGTATAACTTCGTATAATAGATGTTATGTTAAGTTGAGATGTGCAGAGATGTGGAAAACGGCGTCACCCGGCCAGCACCCCTCTGAACACCAGCCGTGCCTGCCCCTCCAGCCAGACATCTCCGTAGCTGCCGTCCCGCGTCCGTTCAGCCCGTATGACGAGCGGCAGGCCGGTCCGCGTCACAATCGTCGCGGGCAGCTCCGCCAGCCGCCATTCCCGCAGCATGCAGGCGGCCACCACGGCCCCCGTGCCGCACGCCAGCGTCTCGGCTTCGATGCCGCGCTCGTAGGTCCGCATCGCCCAGGCTCCTCGGGCACCCGCGGGTGCGATGAAATTGACGTTGGCGCCGGCGGCGCCCAACGCCGGGTCGTGGCGCAGCGCCCGGCCGCGGCGCAACAGATCCACCGCGTCCAGGTCACCGACGACCACCACGAGGTGCGGCACGCCCACGGTGGCGAACCCGATCCGCGATTCACCGGCCGCCGGCGTAATCCGAGGCGCCGTCGGCGCGGGCACCGTTGCTAGATGTAACTCGGCGCGATCCGCTCCCCCCAGGGCCCGGCTGTCGTAGGTCCCGGCATCGGTCTCGAGGCGCATGCGCTCGGGAGCGAGCCCCAGGAGCGCCGCCAGGCGTGTGCTACAGAGCGCCGCGTTGCCGCACATGGCGGCCCGCGAGCCGTCGCTGTTGAAGTAGGTCATGCGGGCGGAATCCGCTGTACTCCCCGGAGCGACGACGACGAGGCCGTCGGCGCCGATACCGACGCCCCGGGCACACACACTCCGGATGTCTTCGGGGGTCCACTGCTCGGGACTCGTGAGCCGGCCGTCCACCATGACGAAGTCGTTGCCCGACCCCGTCATCTTGTAGACCGGGAGCCCGACTAGATCCGGCCGAACCAGGCCATGAGTCGCAGGCGCGGCACGATCCAGATCGCCTCGCGCACGATCCGGCGATTCATTTTGCTTTGCCCCTCGGTGCGATCCACGAACACGATGGGTACTTCCGCCAGCTTGAACCCTTTTCGCCATGCCCGCACGCTCATCTCTATTTGAAAGGCGTACCCATTCGACCGAACTTGTGATAGATCAATCGCTTGCAGCACCTTCGTGCGAAAACACTTGAACCCGCCGGTGAGGTCCCAGATGTGCAATCCCGTCACCCACCGCGCGTACACGTTGGCCCAGTACGATAACATGAGGCGAGCGATCGGCCAGTTGACGACCGTCACTTTCCCCCCGAGATAGCGCGAGCCGAGCACCAGATCGGCCGACGCGGCGGCCTTGAGAAACTCCTTGAGGTGCGCCGGGTCGTGGGAAAAGTCGGCGTCCATCTCGAACACGTAGTCGAAGCCCTGCTCCAGCGCCCAGCGGAATCCCGCGATATACGCCGTGCCGAGGCCGAGCTTCCCCTGCCGATGCAGCACATGGACCCGGGGCTCGCGCTGGGCCAGACCGTCGGCGAGCTGCCCGGTGCCGTCAGGCGAGGCGTCGTCCACCACCAGCACCTCGAGCCGGGAGTCCTGCGCCAATACCTGTGGAACGAGCTGCGGGAGGTTGGCGGCCTCGTTGTACGTCGGAATGACGACCAGCGCCCGCTCAGCCACTCCGGCGCGCCCTCCGCAGCCCCACAGCGGTGCCGGCCCAAGCGGCCAGGAGCAGCAGCGAGACGATCGTCACGAGCTTGCCCCGCGCGAAGGACGCCGAGGCGAACTGCAGCTCCACCCGCTTCGCCCCGGCTTTGACGGGCACCGTGAGGAACGTCTGATCACCCCGCCACGTCGCCGCCGGCTGTCCATCGACAGTTGCATGCCAATCGGGATACCAGTTCTCGGCGATCAGCAGGTAACTGTCCTGTGGTGGTGCGGGATCGAGGGTGATCGACATCCGTCCCGCCGACCAGTGCGTGAACGTGGCCCGCGATGGGCTGCGGTCGGGCATTTCGGTCACCGGGAGCGGATTGATCGCTTCGGTCTGGTCGAAGAGGATGAGGCGGCTGAAATCGAGTCGCGGATCGATCAACGTGGGCACGACTGCACCGGAGTCGACCTTGGCCGCGGCCGGTACGACGCGAAGATATGGCGGCGCCGTGTCGGCCTCGTAGAGGTAGGCAGACATACCGGCTCCCGTCGTTACCGGACCGAGGACCTTGTGGTACCCCGGAACGGCTTGTGTATCCGGCAGGATGACGTAGCGGACCGCCAGAAGATCCCAGAGGTGCAGATGACGCCAGTTGGTGAATTGGGCGCCTCCTTGGAGTCCCATGAGATCGTCGAAGCTCCGCAATTCCACGCTGCTGAGGGCGCCCAGCACCTGGGGAATCTCGAACCGCATCAGCGTCATCTGCCGGTATTGCTGGTAGCCGTCCAGGTTTAACACGCGTGCCGGCTGGGGCGTCGACTGAATGCGCTGCGTGATTGTGTCGGGCCGGAAGTTCTCCTGTTCCGGCTGGCTCCAGTTCCAGAATGGCCTGCCGGCCATGAAGAGATCGGCCCCAACGAGTGTCACGAGTACCAGGCAGAACGCCGGTCTCTGGACGCGTCCCGCCAGGAACGCGAGGCCGAACCCGGCGCTCACGGCGAGAGCCACGGTGCTGCCGAGCGCGCCAAGTCGGATCCCATCTGCGGCGGCGATCGCGCGTTGCACCGGCACGGGTCCGGCGTCCGCCATGCCGCGCGCCATGCTTTCCGCCATCGCCCCGAAGACGCCCGCGGCCGCCAGCACTGCCCCGAGCGCGCCTGCCCCGAAGGCGATCTGCAGCAGCTGCTTCCCTTCCCCGCGCTCCAACCGTTCCACGCCCATCGCGGCGAACGTCGCCGTCGCGAGCGCGACGACGTACAGCGCCATACCTGGAGCGCGTGTCTTGCTGACGTACGGCACCAGGGCATACCAGAGCCGGTAGAACGGCGTGCTGTCGCCCAGGGCGACGAGCAGAAACAATACGCCGATCCCCAGCATCCACCAGCGCAGCGTACGCCGCGACGTTCCCAGCCCCACCGCCGCGAGGGCGAGCACCGGGAGTCCCAGATACTCACTGTGAAACTTGATGCCGTTCGGGCCCCAGTATGTCTCGTAGTGCCCCGCGAATCCCGAGACGAACAGCTCGGGGAAATGGCTCCACGGCAATCCGAATGCGGACGACCACTCGTACCCTCCCGCCTCAGCGCGGGGGGATAACGGTATGTTGTGGAAGAACGGCAGCACCTGAATCATCGAGATCCCGAAGCCCAGCACGACCGCTCCCGCCGCTGCCGCGAGCGCCAACCACCGCTCCCGCGGGGCCAGCCCATCGGGCTCGCCGAACGACAGGTACAGCGCGAAGAGACCCGAGGCGACGAGGGCATACTGCGTCATCTGGTATTGCGGGGACAACAGCGCCATGCCGACGGCGAATCCCGAAAGAGCGAACCCTTCCCAGCGCCGGCGGCGGATCCCAAGTACCAGGCCGATCATCATGACCGGCAGGAGCGACGTGACGAAGAGCTTGCCGTCGTGGCCGGGACTGACGAGCGAGACGACGACGCCGCTCAACTGATACGCGGTCCCGGCGGTGATGGCCGCGGTCCAGGAGAAGTTCAGCATCCGCAGCAGAAGGTAGAGCGCAAACCCCGCCAGGATGTAATGCAGCACGAACTCGAGATCGATCGCGAGTGCGGTCGGGAGGATGAGCCGTAACAGACTCGCCGGATAAAATAGATCCCCGAAGCCCGCGACCGTGGGAAATCCGACGAAGCCGTAGGGATTCCAGAGCGGGATGGAATGCGTTGTGGCGATCTGATGTGCCCCCCACCAGCGCCACGCGTAACCTGTGGCAAACTGGTCGCTGTGCGGACCTGCGAGGTAGTGTCCACTCCACATCGGAAGCGAGAGGATCATGATCCACAGGCAGCAAAAGGCGAGAGCCGCGAGTGTGGGGCGTCTCGGCGTAAACGAGGGGGGAGGCGTCAGGAGCGTTCTCCGGGAATGAGCAGGGACAGGAGGCCGGGAGCGACCTCGACCGCAGTGAGCCACAGCCGCGAGGCGATTGCTACGAGCCAGGCGTCGGGGCCGGCGAGCAGGCCGAGGCTCGTTAGGGAGGTGGCCAACATGTACTCGCGGACGACGATGCCCCCCGGGGCGACGACGGCCAGGTACCCGACGAGATACGAGCCGGTGAAAGCTGCGACGTACAACGCTGTCCCGCCAGTTACGCGGTGCACCAGCGCCGTGGTGAACCATTGGAATGCGAGGCCGTACACCACCCATGCCGCCGCGGTCCCGAGCGCAGCAAGCCAGATCGCCCGTGCGGGGATTGCCGGGAGCCGGATCCGGTCGCGGGTGAGGCGTGCGACGATGGGGGTGGCGAAATGAAAACCCAGCGGCAGCAACAACAGGCCTGCCCCCAGGATCACTGCCACGAGGAGACCGATGTGCGGTCTCGCGTCGTTGAACGACCGGAACACAGCCGCTCCGGTCGCTAGCACGACGACGAACCCAGACGCGACGTTCGCCAGGTTGACGACCAGCGATGCCCCCGTCGCCGTCACCGGCGAGACCCCGCGGCGCTGCGCCATCACCGCCATCGTCGCGATCTGCCACACCTTCCCCGGGATGTAGCGGCCGAGATTCGAGACGAACCAGATACGGGCTGCCTCGCGGAACGAGAGTTTCCCGCCCTCGCCCCATGTCCGGAGCATGGCCTGCCATACTCGAATCAGAAGGGCGTAGTCGAGCAGCACGAGGAGGACGGAAAGGGCTACCAAACTCCAGGTGGGTCGCGTACCGGCCAGCGCCACACGAACGCCGCGCCACTGGGAGCTGAGGGCGCGGCCGGCGAACCACAACGCCAAGGCCATAAACAGGACCTGTGCCGCAACCCAGATTCGCTGGCGCGTCAGGACCGAACTCACGCGAGCGGAGTTCAACGTCCGTCGAGCGCCTGTCCGAGGATGGCCTCGAACCGCTCTGCTACTGTTTGAGGATCAAGCCGAGCGCGTAAGTCGGCGCCGGCTGTGGCGGCATGATCGCGGGAGTCCGGATCACGAACGAGCTCGTCGATTGCCCGAGCGAATTCCGGCGCGGTCGCGGCAACGAGTCGTCCTGCTCCTGTGCTTGGGACGAAGTCGGTGACACCGCCGCCGTCTCGCGCGGCGACAACCGGAATCCCCAGCAGCAGCGCCTCCGCCGCAGCCAGGCCAAAGCCCTCGGCGACGGCCGGAAACGCGAATACGTCGGCGTCGCCCAAGGTGGTGGCAATGTGCTCGGGAGGAACGGCCCCGACAAACCTCGTCAGTGCAGCGAGCCCGAGCTGTTGAGCCCTGTGTTCCAGGGACGGCCGCTCCTCCCCGTCGCCAACTACGGTGAGCGGCAACGGTCGTCCGTCGTTGCGCAGGTGGGCCATGGCGTCGAGCAGCAGATCCAGTCGCTTTTGTTGTGTAAGGCGCCCGACAGTCACGACACCCCCGCCCCCGCTGCTGCGGCGGACAAACCTGCTCCCGTCAACCGGCATCGGCTGGACATGGATGCGGCTGGCATCTAAGCCGGTGGCTCGGGCGGCGCGTGCGGCGAGGAACGTCGACACGGCGGTGACCGCTGCTGCGTTCCGAAGCACTCGGCCGGCCAGCACGCGCAGCATCTTGGAGCTTTCAAGGAGGCCCACATCGGTACCATGCAACGTCAGGACGTAGGGTCGCTGCGCGAGCAACGCGCTCAGGCCGGCCGGGATCCACCAGTGGGCGTGGACCAGGTCGAAGGGCTGCTGCCGCCAGAGCCCGATGATCGCGCTGCGTTGGCGAAGGAGGAGAGCGGAGGCGGCAACCATTCCGCTGAGAGAGCGTGCGGAATCGGCCATTGTCCCTCGATACGCCAAGGTCTCCCACCGGGCGGGCGCGTAGCGAACGCGAGTAACGGGGATCTCGTGTTGGATGTGGCGTCCGCCAACCCCCGCATCCGCGGGAGCCAGGACGCGCAGTGTGTGTCCGCGAGCGGCGAGTGCTGCGACTAGGCGTTCGATGAACGCACCAGCCATGTCCCCATCCCAGCGCGGATAGGAATGAGTGAGGCAGGCGATGTTCAAGCTCTGACGGACCCTTCCTACCGAATGACTTGCGCGAAGCCCGCTTCGTTGGCGACCAGTGCGGCCCTCCCGTCTGGCGTGAAGGAGATATGGCGCGGTGTTCCAAGGGTGGGGACCGGCGTGAGGGTTCGATGAGCCAGGTCAATCACGGTGACGGATCCAGCGCTGGATTGGGTCACCCACAACTGGGTTTCGTCGGTAGTTAGCGCGAGTCCGAAGGCTCCGGGGACGGGGATGGAATCGGTCCGGGTTCCCGTCTGCACGTTGCGGATATCCACCCAGCCCGACTCATTCGCGGTGTACAGCGTATTCCCGTTCGCGGAAACGACGATATCCTGTGGAGTTCCCCCCTCCAAGAAGGAATGCGTAATGGAATCCGATGTGGTGGCGATCTCCGTGACAGAGCCGCTCGTGGCGCTCACATAAACTCTCGTTCCTTGTGAGTTCATGACGATGCCATTTGGCGCGCCTGGAACAGACAGAGTTGTGTCGAGGGCGCCGGTGGAGGCGTTGAGGACGGCGACCGCTCCGCCGTTGAGTGTCACGTACAGCTTCGTTTCTCCAGGCCCGAGAAGGAGGCGCAATGGCTCGCCTGCGACGGGATAGGTGGCGGTCTGGGTGTTCGTGGACGTGTTGATGACGCCCACTGTGTGATCGTTCAGATTGGTCACGAATGCCGTTGACCCACTGGCATTGAACCAGATGTCATCCGGTCGATTCCCCACCGCGAAACTGCCGATTACACTCGGGCCGGTGATATCAATGTGCGCAACCGAGTCGGTGAGAGGGCGGGTCATATAGGCCAGTCCTTTTGACGAGATGCGGGAACCCCACGGACCATTGGCTACAGGAACGGAGGTGATGGCCGTCCCCAACGGATGCCCACCCTGACTCGGACCCATTGAGTTTCCAGTGCAGGACGCAACACACAACACCAGAGCCAGCCCTCGGACGTTGCTGTGACCCAGCTTCATGTCACTCTCCTTCTGGAGTGCTCGTCGGCGATACGACCGTCTGACGTCAAAATCTAATAGCGACGGGGCAAAGTGTCGGGAAGCGCGGCTCAATCGGCCCGCAGCTCGACGAGAGACTCTCGACGACCATGGGAGGATCGGCGCGGGCCAGCGAAGGGTCAGCGGATTACATGAACGGCGCCCGCTTCGTTGGCTACAAGGGCGGTGCGCCCATCCGGGGTAAACGCGATGTGCCGCGGCGTGCCCAGAGTGGTGATCGACGTGAGTGTCCTGGTGGCGATATCGACGACGGCCAAGGCACCGACTGCCGATTGGCTAACCCAGAGCTGTGCTTCGTCGGGAGTCAGGGCCAGCCCGAATGCCGCTGGCACCGGGATGGAGTCGGTCCGGGCGCCGGTCTGCAGATCGCGGAACTCCACCCATCCAGCTTCGTTCGCCGTGTAGAGGGTATTCCCATCCGAAGACACGGCGACGTCCTGCGGCTCTCCGCCCAGGGTGAACGTGCGGGTGATCGTGCGCGACGCAGTGGCGATCTCCGTGACGGTGCCGCTCGTGGCGCTTACGTAGACGCGCGTTCCGCCAGGATCCATGGCGATTCCGTTCGCTGGTCCGGTGGCAACGACCAGCGTGGTAACGACGGCGCCGCTGGCTGCGTCGAGCACCGCAACGGTGCCATTGTCTAGCGTGACGTAGAGGGTGGTCTCCCCTGGTCCCAGCAACACCCGCAAAGCGCCTCCCGCCACGGCGTAGGTCTTGGTTTGCGTGCTCGTTGCCGTGTTGATTACCCCCACCGTATGGTCGTCCAGATTCGTCACGTAGGCCGTCACCCCGCTCGCGTTGAACCAGATGTCGTCCGGGCGATTTCCGACGCGGAAGCTGGCGAGTACGGTGGGACCGGCAAGGTCAATGTGCCCAACTGAATCCGTGTGCGGGCGGGTCACATAGGCCAGGCCCTGCGAGGAGATGCGCGCGCCCCATGGGTTGTTGGCGAGGGGGACCGAGCTGATGGTCGTCCCCTGCGGGTGTGAAGGGGGCAGCGGCATGGCCTTGATCTCGACCGCCAACAACCCAGCCTTCGTGGATGTGGTCCAGCTCGCACTGACCGTCGGCTGATTCGCCGCCCATTCAGCCTCCAGCGCCGAGTTTTCCCCGGAGGACACTTCGCCGATCTCGGCGAAAGCGGAGCCGGGACTCACGATGGGGCCATTCCTGGCTACGCCGACGACGCCGTAGGCGACATCGCTGGCGGAGGCGAAGGCCGCGAGCGGAACCGTCAGGCTGGTGGCACCGTCGCTGCGCGCCGCCCCCGTCTGTCCGATGGCGCCTGAACCGTTCGTGCCGCTTGCAGGTACGCCATCCCACTGCGACACCATCCATTGGACGTTCGACGCGCTGCTCGGGAAACTGATCGTGATCGGGCCGGAGCCTGGAGAGGAGCTCATCGCCCGGAATATCGTGAGCCGCTTGGTGGGTGTCCCTTGTGTGTCGAAATCCGCGCTCGCGACCACATCCCATGCTGTCATACCGCCGCCCGACAGGGTCGGGCTCAGCGCTCCGGACGACCGCCGCATCAACACCACGACGGTAATGAGCGCATTGGGGGCGGGCGAGATAGAGCCGGTGGTATACGCGCGCTGGTTGATCGAATTGTTGCCCGATGTGAGCAGCGTGTGCGTGATTGCTCCGGTGGCCGTCTGCTCGGTGACGGTCACGATCGCCGTCTGCGTAATGGCGATCCCATCGATCGTGGCGGAAATCGTCTTGCTCTCTGTTACGGTGGAGCTGAGCGTCCCCGTCGCCACACCACCGGCATCTGTGGAGCTCGCCGGCTGTGTCAGCGTGTTGCCGGTGCCGGTGGCCGCCAGCACGACCTTCGCTCCGCTGACGGGATTGCCGTTCGCGTCCTTCGCAGTCACGGTGACGGTGGACGTCCCGCTCCCCGCCGTGATCGATCCGGGCGACACCGCCACCGTGGACAGCGCGGCCGACACACCGCCGCCCCCACCCCCGCCCCCCCCGGCCTTGATCTCGACCCCCAACGCTCCCGCGCTCTTGTTCGACCAGCTCGCGTCAATCGTGTTGTCGCTCACAGCCCATTCCGCGAACACATCGCCGATCGTACCCTCTCCCGAGGGCTGCTCGTCGATGCGCGTGAACCCGCTGCCTGCCGTCGCGATGGGCGTCGCGCTGCCGATGCCGAACACGCCGTAGGCCACGTCGGCGGGGTTCGCGAACGACGCGAGGAACACCGTGAGCCCGTTCACCGCCGCGCCGATGGCCGAGCCCGTCTGCACGATCGCCCCGGCGCCGTTCGTGCCGCTGGCCTCGACGCCTTGCCATTGTGACACGATCCACTGGCAGTTGGAGAGCGTGACGCTCGATGTGATGGTGATCGGCCCGCTGCCGGGCGATGCGCTCATGGCGCGGTAGATCGAGACGCGATCGAGCGGCGTGGCGCCGTTGTAGGCGACGGTGGCCACGAGGTCCCAGGCGGCCATGCCGCCGCCGGTGAGCGTGGGCGCCGGGGCAGCGGACGAGGATTGGTGGGTGAGTACGGCGACCGTCACGAGCGCATTGGACAGCGGGGAGATGGACGCCGTCGTGTAGACCCGCACGTTGTTCGGATCGTGGCCCGCCGTGAGCAACGAGTGCGTGATGGTCACCGCGGACAGCGTCGCGCTCGCCTGCGCTGCCGATTCTGGGGAAGTCGGCGGCCGGCGATCGACACACGCGGTCACAGTGAGACTCATCCCGAGCAGGTGAATCCAGCATCGCCTCACGGCGGCTCCGGGTTCCAGGCGGTTCCCTGTTATGGGGCGGCGTGCGCTAGAGCCGCGAATTCCATGCCACCGCCGTGCCTGACGCCCTCCTCAACGAGACCTTGGGAACGACACTGTATTCGGTGACGGGATCGACGAGCAGGCGTGCCGGTTCCGCCGATGTTGTTGGCGTGCACGAGCTTGCGCGTCGCTCGGTCGACGACAACGGAGCGGCGGGAGGGATGTGATTACGGCCCGATCAGGAGACCCGCTCCTCGCGCATCTGGTCGATTTCGCGTTGCAGCGCGCGAATCTCCTCCCGCTGCCCCGCCACCAGCTCTCCCACGAATCCGAAGCCGAAGAGAATCAACCCGGCGATGACGAGCAGCAGCACGAGGTAGAGGAAAGCCCGGTTGCCCTGCTGAAATACGTAACGCTCGACAATCTCGTACACGCCCACCACGAAGCCGAGGAACACGAGCAGGGCCCCGGTGACGCCGAAGAACAGCATCGGCTTGCGGCCGAAGCGCAGCTGGAACCACACCGACAGGAGATCGAGCACCCCGATCGGGATACGCCCAATCCCGAACTTCGATTTGCCCGCCTGACGCGGATGCAGCGGCACCGGCCGCTCGGCGAGCCGGTACCCTTCCCCGGCCGCGATCACCACCATGAAGCGGTGCCAGTCGGGACGCAGCGGCACGACGTCCATCACCTCGCGGCGATACGCCTTCACGGAATTGAGATCGGTCACCCGTACGCCGAACAGCCAGCGGCACAGCCCGTTGTAGACCCACGACACGAAGCGCTTGTCGTAATGGCCCTGCTTCGTCCCGGTGACGATGTCGGCCTCGCCCGCGAGCACCGGCGCAACGATGCCGGGAATGTCCGCCGGGAGGTACTGCAGGTCGGCCGGCCAGAACACGAACACGCGCCCCGTCGCGGCGTCGGCTCCGCTCTTCAGCGCGTCGGCGATGCCGCGCTGCGAGCGGTGCGTCACGACGCGCAGGAACGGGTGCTGGGCCGCCAGGCGCTGCAGCACGGCGGGCGTGTCGTCGCGGCTGCCGTCGTCGATCACCACCAGCTCGCCGGTGAATGACTGCGGCAGGAGTGCTTCGCGCACCTGCCGCACCAGCTCCGGAAGGTTCTCGGCCTCGTCCTTGGCGGGCACCAGAATGCTGACGTCGGGCCGCGCGCCGCCGTTTCCGGTCGCGAGACTCACAGGCGGCGGCGCATGCGCGCGGGGAGGATGTTGAGCTGGTCGCGGTACTTCGCCACCGTGCGCCGCGCGATCTTCACACCGCGCGTGCCGAACATCTCCACGATCTGCTGGTCGGTGAGCGGGTTCTTGGGCTCCTCCTCGGAGACCATCTTCTGAATCTGCGCCTTGATGGCGCGGGCGCTCGCGTCTTCGCCGGTGCTGGTCTGGAGGCCGCTCGAGAAGAAGAACTTGAGCGGCAGCAGCCCGCGGGGCGTCTGCACGTACTTCTCGTTGGTGACGCGGCTGACGGTGCTCTCGTGCATGTTGATGACGTCCGCCACCTCGCGCAGCGTCAGCGGGCGCAGGTGCTCGACGCCCTTCTCGAAGAACTCGCGCTGCCGGTCGACAATGAAGTTCATCACCTTGAGCATCGTCTGGCGGCGCTGTTCGATCGCCTGGATCATCCAGTGCGCGCTGTTGAGGCGCTGGTTGATGAACTCCTTGTTCTCGCCCTGGAATTTCTTGCGGTCGCGGGCGATGTCCTGGTAGGTCTTCGAAATCCTGAGGCGCGGCAGTCCGCCGTCGTTCAGCGTGACGTGGTACTGGTCCCCGATCTTCTCGACCGTGAGATCGGGGATGATGTACGTGTCATTGGCCGCGGAGTACTGCAGGCCCGGCTTGGGGTCGAGCTTGGCGAGCACATCGGCGACCTTCTGCACCTCGGACGGGTCGATCGCGAAGCGTTTCCCGAGATCGCTCCAGCGGTGATTCTTGAGGTCCTCCCACGCCTCCTTCACGAGGCGGTAGGCGAGCGTATCGGTCTGTCGCTTGTCCTCGAGCTGCAGCAGCAGGCACTCGCGCAGGTCGCGCGCCCCGACGCCGGGCGGGTCGAGCGACTGGATGACGCGCAGCATCGCCTCGGCCTCGGCCAGCGTGTACTGCTGCACCGTCACTTCGTCTTCGCGTTCTTCGGCGAACTCCTCGAGCAGCTTGTTGGCGCCGCCGACGATCTCCTCCAGCGGAGCGCCGAGATAGCCGTCCTCGGCGATATTGCCGAGGAACTCATCGGCGAGCAGCCGCTGCCGCGGCGTGAGGTCCAGCATCTGGACCTGCTCCTTCAGATGATCGGAGAGATCCCGCGTCTCCACCGACACCGGCTCGGTGTATTCGCGTGCCTCGCTCATGTCCCGGGGGGCGGCCACCGCTTCGGCGCCGTCGTCGAGGAGGATGTCCTCCCAATTCGGCTCGTCGTCTTTCTCCTTCTCCTGCTCGATCTGCTCCTTCTCCGCCGCGGCCGTCTGCGGTGTCTCCGGTTCTTCCTCGGTCTCGACGAGCTCCAGGAAGGGATTGCCCAGCAGCTCCTGCTTCAGGTGCTGCTGCAGGTCGAGCAGCGGCATGTAGAGGAGATCCATCGCCTGGAACAGGCGCGGATTGATGCGCAGGTCCTGGCGCAGGCCCTGATGCTGCGAGAGACCCGGCTTCACGCGGGCTGTCCCAGCCGAGCGCGCAGCCGGGCGGTGAGCGTGGGGCCGAGGTAGCGCTCGGCTACGCGGTCGTCGAACACCAGCTCCTGCACCGTTCCCGACACCTGCACACGCCCTTCGAACATGATGTAGGCGCGATCGACGATATCGAGCGTCTGCTCCACGTTGTGGTCGGTGATCAGGACACCGATGCCGCGCTGGCGCAGTCCCGCCACGATCGTCTGGATGTCGTGCACGGCGATCGGGTCCACGCCGGCAAACGGCTCGTCCAGGAGCAGGAACTTGGGTCGGGTGACGAGGGCACGAGTGATCTCGAGCCGACGCCGCTCGCCCCCGGACAGCTGGAACGCCTTCTGGCGCCGCAGGTGCTTCACTCCCAGCTCGTCAAGCAGTCGTTCGAGGCGCGCGCTGCGCTCAGCGGCACTGAGCGGCAGCGTCTCGAGGATCGCGGCGACGTTCTCCTCCACGGTGAGCCGTCGGAATACCGACGGCTCCTGGGCGAGGTAGCCGAGTCCGGCGCGGGCGCGCCGGAACATCGGCTCGCTCGTGATGTCGGCGCGGTCGAGGCGGATGGTGCCATGGTCGGGGCGGATCAGGCCGGTGAACATGTAGAACGTCGTCGTCTTGCCGGCGCCGTTCGGGCCCAACAGCCCGACGATCTCCCCCTGCCCCAGGGCGATGCTGACGTCGTCGACGACGCGGCGTCCCTTGTACGCCTTCACCAGTCCTTCGCTCTCGATGCGGCTGCCGCCGGCGACGGTCGGCGGTGGCGTGGCGCGAGTTTCGGCACGCTCCAGCGTATGGGCGGCGGCGGTGAGCAGCTGCTCGATGACGACGTCGCGGCGCAACGCGATGGCCGACCAGAAATCGGGCGCGATCGCGATGATCGCGTCGTCATTCCAGTCGTTGGGGAGCTCGATAAGGTGGGCCAGGACGAGGCGTGGCAGTACCGACGCGCGCAGGTTCGCGCGCGCATCGTCCACGGAAAGACTCCCCGACTCGGACAGCGCGCTCGAGCCGCCCCGGACCTGCGAGCGCACCCACAGAAATTCCTCGCGGTAGGCGACCGCCAGGCTGCCGAATTGGG
Source organism: Gemmatimonadales bacterium (assembly GCA_035262825.1). Lineage (GTDB taxonomy): Bacteria > Gemmatimonadota > Gemmatimonadetes > Gemmatimonadales > GWC2-71-9 > DASTHG01. Next base: position 13,837 of record DATFSB010000359.1, read on the forward strand.
CGCGCCCCTGGTCATCGGCGATCTGCACCAGCGCGGCGGCGGCGAGCGGCAGCGAAGAGTCGCGCGCAGCCGCGAGCGCAACGAGACGGGAGTCGTTCACGTGGAATCCTTCTTGACCCTGGTCGAATCGCGCGCGGTCGTATCCTTGGCGGGTGGCTTCGGCTCGAGGTTGACGCCGTCGGCGCGGCCTCCCACCGTGATGCTGTCGACCCGCGCCTGCCGCAGCCGGACGTCGATGCTCTTGCCTCGCGAGTAGTTGATCGACGGCCCCGTGGTGTCGCGCGAGGCCTGGTGGGTGAGCGAGCGTGCCGCGCCCAGCGCCACGATGTGGCGGATGCGGCTGCGCATGACTCCGCTCGAGTCCTTCTCCTGGCCCCAGTGCGCGGTGAGGGTATCCCCGGCGATGCAGTCCACCGCGGGGCGCACGCAGCTCACCAGGCAGTCGCTGTTGTCGCCGGTGCACTCCGCCTTGATCGACGCCACCGTCGAATCGTGCTTCGACACCGAGAACGCACGACCGTAGCCGCGTCCCTCAGTGAGCACCTGGTCGGGAACGTCGAGAGCGAGCGAATCGGCACGGATGTCCTGCAGCGCCGACACGGCGTGGGGCCGGGCTTTCTTTCCCCAGGCGACGGCCTGCTGCAGCTTGCGGCGCTCGAGGGCGAGGTTGATCGTGTCCGCCGTCAGCACCCAGTCGGTGCTCGTGGCCTTGCCTTCGCCGAGCGCTTTCACGCTGCGCACCTCGCGCGCCTGCAGCCCCAGCTCGATCCGGGT
>DATFSB010000360.1:0-5517 GCA_035262825.1 Gemmatimonadales bacterium
CGCGCGCCGATTACTTCCGCGTCGTGCGCGAGACGTGCGACCGCTACGGCGTGCTGTTCATCGCCGACGAGATCCTGTGCGGCGCCGGCCGCACCGGGACCTGGTGGGCGATCGAGCCGTTCGGCGTCGCCCCCGACATCCTGACGATGGGGAAGGGCATCACCGGCGGCTACGCGCCGTTGTCGGCGCTCGCCGCCCCACGCCGCATCATTGACGCATTGGCCGCGGGTGCGGGCAGCCTGTTCCACGCCCAGACGTTCTCGTTCCACCCGGTCGCCTGCGCCGCCGGCCTCGCGACCGTCCGCACCATCGTGCGGGAGCGGTTGGTCGAACGCTCGGCGGAGATGGGCGCGCGGCTCCACGCTCGGTTGCAGCAGGTGCGCGAGCTGCCATCGGTCGGGGCCGTGCGCGGGCGGGGGCTGCTCGCGGGTGTCGAATTCGTGGACGAGGGGCAGGGGCCGCTGCCGCGAACCTTGCGCTTCGCGGAGACCTTCGCCGATCAGGCGCTTGAGGCGGGGTTGGTCGTATGGCCCAACGTCGGGCACGTCGACGGAACATCGGGCGACCTCGTGATGCTGGCGCCGCCGTTCATCGTGACGGAAGCGGAGCTGGACGAAATCGTGGCGCGGTTCACGATCGCGCTCGAGCGCACCCGCAGTGCCGTCGGCATGACGGCGCTCGTCCCATGACGAAGTTCACGTATGCGTCGGCCGAGCTCGAGCTCGCCCCCTTTCATGCGTCCTTCGACGCGGCGTTGAGCCGCATCCGCTCCGATTGTGGCTGGAGCCATGGGGGCTGGGTCGAAGGCAGTCAGGGGGGCGGCGCGCCCCTGCTTGACGTTACGCCGATCGACACGCGGATCGAGCTGGGGTCGTTTGCCGCCGCCCGGCCGACGGACGTCGACCGGGCGGTACGGGTTGCCCGCGACGCGCAGCGCGGATGGGCGCGCACACCGTGGCCCGATCGGGTGGCGACGCTGCGTCGAGCGGCCGCGTTGATTCGCGAGCGCAAGTTCGATCTCGCCGCGCTCATGAGTCTCGAGGTGGGGAAGAGCCGACTCGAGGCGATGGGCGATGCGGAAGAGGCTGCGGACCTCATCGACTACTACTGCCTGCAGGTCGAGGACGAAGCCGGGTTCGTGCACGAGATGGCCCGCGTGACGCCGATCGAGCGGAACATCGACGTGCTGCGGCCCTATGGCGTATTCGCGTGTATCGCGCCGTTCAACTTTCCCCTCGCCCTCTCGACCGGGATGTCGGCCGCGGCGCTGCTGGCTGGGAACTCCGTCATCTACAAGCCGTCCGAGGACGCGCCCTGGACCGGGCTCAAGCTGTTCGAGCTGTACCACCACGCCGGGGTGCCGGCGGGGGTGTTCAACTACGTCGTGGGGCGGCGCGAGCAGATCGGCGACTACCTCTGGCAGCACCCGGGCATCGACGGGGTGGTGTTCACCGGATCGAAGGCCGTGGGGCTGCGCATCCATCACGGCGTCTCGACGCGATGGATCAAGCCCTGCCTGATGGAGCTGGGCGGCAAGAACGCCTGTCTCGTGATGCCGACGGCCGATGTCGATGCCGCGGCCGAGGGCGTGATGCGGTCGGCGTTCGGGCTGCAGAACCAGAAGTGCAGTGCCACCTCGCGCGTCTACGTCCATCGCGCTGTGGCCGCCCCGTTTGTGGAGTGCCTGCTCGACAAGACCCACGCGATGCGGATCGGCAACCCGACGGAGCGCGACGTGTTCTTCGGACCCGTCATCAACGAGCGCGCCGTCGCCCGCTACGAGCGCGCCGTCGACCAGGCACGCCGCGACGGCTCGATTCTCACCGGCGGCTGCCGCCTCACCGATGGAGCGCTGGCGCACGGGTGGTACGTCGCTCCTACCGTTGCCCGGCTCCCTGCCGACAGCACCCTCTTCCAGGAGGAGTTGTTCGTGCCACTGCTCGCCGTCGCCGAGGTCCCCGATATCGACGAAGCGATCGCCCGGACGAATGCCGTCGAGTACGGATTGACCGCCGGTATTTTCAGCGCCGACACCCATGAGATCGAGCACTTCTTCGACGAAGTGGAAGCCGGGGTGTGCTATGCCAACAAGCGCAGCGGCGCCACCACCGGCGCCTGGCCCGGAGCGCAGCCGTTCACCGGGTGGAAGGCCTCGGGATCGACGGGAAAAGGAGGCTGCGGCCCCTACTACGTCGCGCAGTTCATGCGGGAGCAGAGCCGCACGGTGATCGGGTCATGACGGCCGCGCGCGAGTACCCGCGCATCGTCGTGGCGCCCCCCGGGCCGAAGGCGCGGGCCGTCGTCATGAAGCACGACGAGTATGCCTCCACCTCGCTCCCCAAGGAGTATCCGCTCGTGATCGCGCGTGGCGAGCGGGCGATGGTGGAGGACGTGGACGGGAACCGCTACCTCGACTTCATGGCGGGGATCGCGGTGACGTCGACCGGCTACAATCACCCGGCCGTGGTGGCCGCGGTGCGGGAGGCGGCGGGCCAGTTCCTGCACATCTGCGGCGCCGACTTCTACTTCGAGAAGTTCTCGTTGTTGTGCGAACGGTTGGCGCGACTGGCGCCGGGTCCGAGCAAGAAACGCGTGTTTCTGTGCAACTCCGGGGCGGAAGCGGTCGAAGGAGCCATGAAGCTGGCGCGCCATTCTACAGGCCGTCCCGGGTTCATCGCCTTCACCGGCTCGTTCCACGGACGCACCTACGGCGCTCTGTCACTGACGGCGAGCAAGACCGTTCAGCGCGCCGGGTTCGGGCCGTTTCTCCCCGAGGTCTATCACGTCGCCTATCCCTATCCCTACCGCTGCGACGGGGATGCCGCGCGGTCTTCGCTCGACCAGATCGACGACATGTTCGCCAAGCGACTCGATCCGAGGAGCGTCGCCGCGATCGTCGTGGAGCCGATCCAGGGAGAGGGCGGCTACGTCGTCCCGCCTGTGGGATTCCTGCGCGACCTGCGGGCGCTGTGCGATCGCCATGGGATCCTCCTGATCTGCGACGAGGTACAGTCGGGCGTAGGCCGGACGGGGAAAATGTTCGCCTGCGAACACGAGGGGATCGAGCCCGACGTCGTCACCGTCGCCAAGGGCCTCGGCTCGGGGATGCCGATCGGTGCGTTCATTGCCAAGGAGTCGGTGATGAAGTGGGGCCCCGGGGCGCACGGGTCGACCTTCGGCGGCAATCCCGTCTGCTGCGCCGCGGCGCTGACTACCCTCGAGCTCGTAGAGCGCGACTTCATGGCCAATGCCACGAAGATGGGTGAGCGGCTCATGGCCGGAGTGCAACAGCTCGCCCAGCGCCACGCCGCGATCGGCGACGTGCGCGGCAAGGGCCTGATGATCGGGATCGAGTTCGTGAAGGACAGGAAGACGCGCGAGCCCCATCCCGAGCTCGTCGCCAAGCTGGAGCAGCTCGCCTTCTCCAAGGGGTTGCTCCTGCTCGGCGCGGGGAAGACGTCGCTCCGCCTTGCGCCGCCACTCGTCGTCGATGAATACGATGTCGACACCGCGCTCGGTATCCTCGACCAGTGTCTTGCAGAGCTGCAATAGGCGTTATGGGTAATGGGTCGTTGGTAACGGCGGCGACACGAGCCGCGATACACCCATAACCCATGACCCACAACGCATCCAAGGTTCTCAGCATGCGAGACGCCATCGCCCGCCACGTGCACGACGGCGACACGGTGGTCATCGAGGGCTTCACCCATCTGATCTGTTTCGCCGCCGGCCACGAGATCATCCGCCAGCGCCGTCGCGATCTCACCCTGGCGCGGCTCACCCCCGATCTGATCTACGACCAGATGATCGCCGCCGGCTGTGCCCGCAAGCTGATCTTCTCCTGGGCCGGCAATCCCGGCGTCGGCTCGCTGCACGCCTTCCGGCGGGCGACCGAGGGGCCGTCGCCGACCCTCGCCCTCGAGGAGTACTCGCACTTCGGGATGGTGGCGCGATTCTCCGCCGGCGCCGCCAGGCTGCCGTTCTGGACGATGCGCGACTACGCCGGCACCGACCTGCCGCACGCGAACCCGGAGATCAGGAGCGTCACCTGTCCCTATACCGGGGAGCGGCTCGCGACGGTGCCTGCCCTGAACCCCGACGTCACCATCATCCACGCGCAGCGCGCCGACGCTGCGGGCAATACCCAGATCTGGGGCCTGGTCGGCGTGCAGAAGGAGGCGGCGTTCGCGTCGCGGCGCGTCATCGTGGTGGTGGAGGAGCTGGTCGACACCGCCGTAATCCGGGCCGATCCCAATCGCACGTTGATCCCGGGTGTGATCGTCTCGGCCGTCGTCGTGGAGCCGTGGGGGGCGCACCCCTCCTACGCGCAGGGCTTCTACGATCGCGACAACGATTTCTACGTGGGGTGGGAGCAGATTTCCCGCGATCCGGTCCGGCTCGCCCGGTACCTGGACGAGTTCGTGCTCGGCGTCGAGGGTCGCGCCGGGTATCTCGCCCGGCATCCTGGACTCGTCGAGCGTCTGCAGGCCAGCCGGCAGGTGTGCGCCGGAGTCAACTATGGATTTTAGCGCCGACGAAATGATGGCGTCGGTGGCGGCGCGCGAGCTGGTCGACGGCGAAGTCGTCTTCGTCGGGATCGGCCTCCCCAACCTCGCGTGCAACCTCGCCCGCGCGACGCACGCGCCGAACCTGGTGCTGATTTACGAATCGGGCGCCGTCGGGGCCACGCCGTCACGGCTCCCCGTCTCGATCGGCGACCCGGCACTCGTCACCGGATCGCTGATGGTGTGCGGCATGGCGGATGTGTTTCAATGTTTTCTGCAGAACGGCCGCATCGAGGTCGGGTTTCTCGGCGGCGCGCAGGTCGATCGCTGGGGCAACATCAACACCACCGTCATCGGCGACTACGCGCACCCCAAGGTGCGGCTCCCCGGTTCGGGTGGCGCAACGGAGATCGCCGCGCACGCGCGGCGCACGCTGATCGTCGCGAAGCTCGGGCCCCGGACCTTTCCGGAGCAAGTGGACTTCGTCACCAGTCCCGGTCACCGCTATCGCGGCACGCCACGCTCCGAGTTCCGGATGCCCGGCCAGGGACCGGTCACCGCGATCACCGACAAAGGCGTGCTCGAGGCTGACGGCAAGACCGGCGAGCTCGTCCTGGCCGCCCTCTATCCGGGGGTCAACGCCGCCGACATCCGCGCCGGCGTGGGGTGGAAGCTCACGGCGCGCACGACGCTGCGCGAGATCGCGCCCCCCACGGCGCGCGAGCTGCAGCTGCTGCGCGACGTGCTCGACCCCAACCGTCTCTATCTGAAAGGCTGAGCGGAGACGTGGCGGAGTCGTTCCGGTCCCGCCTCGTTCGCTGGGGATTCAACTGGTTCCCGGCGTTCCGCCGCACCGGCGGCCGGCTCGTCTATGTCGCCGCCGATTGGCGTGAAGTCCGGGTCAAACTCCCGTTCACCTGGAAGACGCGCAACTACGTCGGGAAGATGTACGGCGGCAGCCTCTACGCCTCGACCGACGGGCAATACGTGGTGATGCTGATCAAGCTGCTCG
>DATFSB010000361.1:0-3759 GCA_035262825.1 Gemmatimonadales bacterium
GCGGCGGGCGGCGGGGGGAAGGGGATGCGCGTCGTGCGCGCTGCGAACGAGATGCGCGGGGCGTTTCAGGCCGCGCAGAGCGAGGCGCGCAAGGCGTTCGGCGACGGCAACCTCTATCTCGAGCGCTTCGTCGAGCGGCCGCGACACATCGAGATTCAGGTGCTCGCCGACGGACACGGCCGTGTGGTGTCGCTCGGAGAGCGCGAGTGCAGTATTCAACGGCGCCACCAGAAGCTCATCGAAGAGGCCCCGTCAGTCGTGGTGACGCCGGGCCTGCGGCGCCGCATGGGCGAGGCGGCCGCGTCGGCCGCGACCGCGGTGGGATACATGGGCGCGGGGACGGTCGAGTTTCTGCTCACTCCCGACGGCGAGTTCTACTTTCTCGAAATGAACACGCGCATCCAGGTCGAGCATCCCGTCACGGAGCTCGTGTACGGCGTCGACCTGGTCCGCGAACAGTTGCGCATCGCGGCTGGGCAGCCGATGCGCGTCGCTTCGGGGCTGCTGCAGCCTCGCGGCCATGCCATCGAATGCCGCATCACCGCCGAGGATCCGTTCAACGGATTCCTCCCGGCCACCGGAGTGGTGCAGTACCTGCGCGTCCCCGGCGGGCCGGGCGTGCGCTGGGACGGCGGCATCGAGCCCGGCAACGAGGTCACGCTCTACTACGATCCTTTGCTGGCGAAGCTGGTCGTATGGGGTGAGACCCGCGAGGTCGCGATGCAGCGGATGCGGCGCGCCCTGCGCGAGCTGGTTATCGTCGGCGTCCCGACCTCGCAGGTTTTTCATCTCCGCGTACTCGACGACCCGGAATTTCGCCGCGGCGAGGTCGACATCGGCTACGTCGAGCGGGCCACGCCGCGCCTGCTCACGGAACCGGTGAGCAGCCCGCTCGTGGTCCCGATCGCGGTGGTGGCCGCGTTGCTGGCCGAAGAACGTCGCACTGGGCCCGCACCGGTGCGTGTCCCGACCAATGGAGCCGATCATCCGCCCGCAGCCGGCGCGGTGCAGGAGAACTCCTGGCTCCGTGCCGCCCGGCAGGAAGGGCTGCGCGATGGATGACGTGGTGGCGGTTTCGGGCATTGCCACCGGCGGCGACGGGGTGGGGCGCCTGGCGGATGGGCGCGCGGTATTCGTGCCCCGCACGGCGCCGGGGGAGCGGGTGCGGCTGCGACCGCACAGCGTCCGCATGCACAAGCGCTACGCGCGCGGAGAGGTCGCGGAGATCGTCGCTGCCGCGGCGACGCGGGTGGTCGCTCCGTGCCCGCATTACGACCGCGACCGCTGCGCCGGCTGCCAGCTGCAGCATCTCGCGTACCCCGCCCAGCTCGACGCCAAGCGCGACATCGTGCTCGATACATTGCGGCGCATCGGCAAGATCGCCGTGCCGGAGCCGACGGTCGTCGCGGCCAGCGAGCAGTGGCGTTACCGCACCCGCATCGCTCTGACCCGGACTGCCGGCCGTGGTGCAGGCTTCGGGTTCGCCCGTTACGACCGCGCTGAAGCGGTGTTCCGTCTGGTCGACTGCCATATCACGGACGAGCGCCTCGTCGCGCTGTGGCATGCGCTGGAGGGTCACCTCGATCTGCTTCCCGAGAGCACGGTGAAGTTGACGCTGCGGCTCGATCGCGAAGGGGCGCGCCACCTGATCGTCGCATCGCTGGGGGAGCCGTGGCGCACGGCGGATCGACTCAGGGACGCGCTGCAAGATGGCGCGAGTGTGATCTGCTGGTGGCACCCCGTTGACGGAGCGGCCCGGATCGTCGCCGGACCGGCGACCGGCTTCCCGCCCGTCGGCTTCGAAGCCGACCACCCGGCGATGGATCGCCTGGTGCGCGACGCGGCGGTGGAATGTCTGGGCGCGGTGCAGGGGAGCGTCGTCTGGGACCTGTACGGGGGGATCGGCGACACCGCCGCCCGCCTCGCTGCACGCGACGCGAGCGTCGTGAGCGTGGATGCCGACGAGCAGGCCGTCGGGTGGGCGCGCCGCCGCCCCGAGCTCGTCTCCCGGGGAGACCGCGTCCGGATCGTCGCAGGACGGGTGGAGGACGTGCTGCCCAGTCTCCCCGACCCCCAGGCAGTCGTGGTGCGGCCCCCAGCTGCGGGATTGCATTGGGACGTGGCGCTGCGCCTCGCCAGCGACCCGGTCCCGCATCTCGTGTATGTGGCGCGCGACCCGGCCACGCTCGCCCGTGACCTGCATCGCATGAGCGTGAATTACGAGCTGCGCGCCCTCCACGTGTTCGACGCCGGCCCGCAGACGGCGCAGGTGGAGGCGCTGGCCCAGCTGGAGCGCCTGGCATGAAGTATTTCGTGCGGATCGGGGCCTCGCCGAAGATCGTGGAAGTCGACGTCGACGGAGCCCGTATCCTCGTGAACGGAGAGCCGCACGAGGCGCACCTCGCCCCGGTTCCCGGGACGCAGCTCTACCACCTGCTGCTTTCAGGCCAATCCTGGACCGTGGCGGCACAGGCATTGACGGGCGTCGGCGACGGGGGCGGACCGCGCTGGGCGCTGGGTGCCGTCGGAGAGCGGGTTGAGGTGGAAGCGGTCGACGAACGCACGCGCGGGATTCAGGCGCTCACATCCCGGCGCGAGGGGCGGCCAGGAGGCGGCGTCGTGCGGGCGCCGATGCCGGGACTCGTGGTCCGCGTCGAGGTGCACGAGGGACAACGCGTCGCGCAGGGCGCGCCGCTGGTCGTCGTGGAAGCGATGAAGATGGAAAACGAGCTACGCGCCCCGCGGGAGGGGCGGGTGGCGAAGATTCATGTGAAGCGAGGGGCGGCGGTGGAGCGCGGGGCTCTCCTCGTCACCCTCGCCGATACGCTGGCGGAGCCGCAGCGGTAGACCTACGCGATTTCCCGGATGTTCTTGATGGTGCCTTCGATAAGGTCGCGGCCGCTCTCGCCTGAATGGTACATCGCCGCCATGAACCCGACCGTATTGGCCGCGGCTCCCTCGAGCTTCCAGACGCAGTTGTTGATGGTACAGCCCGAAATCCCGCCTCCGTCACCGCCGCTGTATACCAGGATGCAGCGCACGAACGTGCAGCGGACAAAGAGCTTGCCGTCCAGCTCGATGCGCTGATCGGTAAACGTCTGGTCGCGGGTCTCGACCACCCGCTTCTTCGAAAACGGCCACATGAGCTGGCATTCCCGCACTGTGAGAGGGGGCCATCTTGTTGTGTTCTGCCGTTTCCAGCAAGAGGGAGGGTCCAACCTCCAAGTTGACAGCGGCTTAGACTGCTGGGTATAGTTCAAGGCTATGATGAAAACCTTTTCACTACGCAAAGAAGATGTGACGCGCCAGTGGTGGGTCGTCGACGCGAGCGGGCAGCCGCTCGGCCGGCTGGCGAGTCGCGTGGCCCAGGTGCTGCGCGGCAAGCACAAGCCGACGTTCACGCCGCACCTGAACGGCGGGGACAGCGTGATCGTCATCAACGCCGAGCAGGTAAAGTTGACCGGACGCAAGGTGGAGCAGAAGCGCTATTTCCGGCACACCGGTTACATGGGACACGAGCGGTTTACGCCGGTGAAGAAAGTGCTCGACCAGCGGCCGGAGCGGGTCATCGAGCGGGCGGTTTGGGGGATGCTTCCCAAGACGACGCTGTCCCGCCAACACGTCAAACAGATGCTGAAGGTGTACGCGGGACCGACGCATCCGCACGCGGCGCAGCAGCCGCAACCGCTCCCGCTTGGGGAGGCTCAATGACGACGGTCACGCCGGAGCTGCGCTGGCACGCCGTGGGACGCCGCAAGG
>DATFSB010000362.1:0-10491 GCA_035262825.1 Gemmatimonadales bacterium
GCCCGCTCGGGCGTGGAACATCTGCGTGACACTGCCCATATGAACTCCCTTCGCCGGCATTATCCGGATCAGGTCCAAAGGGTGTGATCTCAGCCCGGCCGGACGATTCCGGCGGGGCACCCCTGTCATCGGGGAATCTAACCTTAGTTTTCCGGTGTCACATGCGCCTCTTCCTCTGTACCCTGCTGGTGCTCGCGTGCGCGGGCGGCGGCGCCCGATCCCCGGCGCCGGCCACGACGGAGTACCGCGATCTCGAGCAGGCGGTCGTCCGCCTCGTGAACGCCTACCGGGTACGCCGGCACCTGCGCTCGCTCGTCTCCGATACGGCACTCGCGCGGATCGCCCGGGACCACAGCGCCGAGATGGCGGCGCGGCGCGTGTCGTTCGGTCACGACGGATTCGACGACCGCGCGAAGGAAGCGGAGCGGCGCTTCGATTATTCGGAGATCGCCGAGAACGTCGCGCTGAACGATTACCCCCGCTCCCGCACCGTGACCGTCGCCGTCGACGGATGGCTGGGCAGTCCGCATCACCGCGAGAACATCGAAGGGAATTTCGACCGCACCGGCGTGGGTGTCGCCCGGGCGCGCGACGGAACCTGGTACTACACGCAGATTTTCATCGCCCGTAGTCGGTTCAGCGACCCGCGTCGGTAATGGTGTAGGTCGTGTACATCCCGGCGGCCATGTGGTCGTTGACGTGGCAGTGCAGCATCCACACGCCGGGGTTGCGTGCGATCATGTCGGCGACCTTCATGCTGCCAGGGAGCAGCTCGATCACGTCGATGTAGCTGCGCTGGTCGAGCTGCAGCTTCGCGCCATGCCAGTGCGGTGTGTGGAGATCGCCCTCGCTGCCCAGCGCCGTAACATACCAGCGGACTCGGTCGCCTTTCGACATCGTGAGGCCGCGCAGGTTTCCGAAGAACAGCCCGTTGATCGAGTGCTTGAGATACATCTCCGCCTCCCGAGCCGGAGACGAAGGGCTGTTCTCGTTGAAGATCATCCAGAAAGTGATGAACTCGCGGTCGACGTCGCTCGGCACGGCGGTCACGGAATTGGCCCGCGCCGGATCGGTCACGATGATCGCCCCGACGAGTCCCCGGTTGATCTCGCTCTCCGGATGCACGTGCGAGTGGTACAGCCAGACCTTGCTCGACAACTCGCCGCCCTGAGGACCGCTCTCGCGTCCAGCGAGCCAGTTGTAGGTGTAGCTGCCGCCCGGTGTCACGCTGTCGCCGCCGCCGCGCGGCGGGTTGTAGAGCGCGCCTTCGTTCTCGGCGTTGTAGCGCACGCCGTGTGGGTGGATCGAGAGCGGCTGATGCGTGGCGTTCTTGAATACGACCCGAATCGTGTCGCCCGTCAGGGCGCGCAACGTGGGTCCGAGAATTCCCTGCCAGGAAGGCGCTGTCGCCGGCGTGGTGAACGTCGAGTCGGTATACCCGACGTAGCGCAGCATCGGGTAGACCAGCGAATCGCCCCAGGGATGAGGCGGGCGCTGTCCCATGACCGAGTCGTAACGCTCGGGCATGAAATTCCACTGCACCAGCTCCGCCCGCACATAGTACGTCCGCGTCTGCGGACGATACGGCGCCACGCTGCAGCCGAGCGCGGCGAGCACGACGCACACCGCCTCGAGCCGGAGACGGCTCAAAGGCGTGTGGCTATGGCTTCGTCGGGTGCCTCGCGCGGATACGGCACGCCGTACCGCTCGGCGGGGAGGTGGTACTTCTCCCATTCGCTGCGGAACGCGAACGGGTCGAGACCGATGGCGCGGTCGACCGCCAGAATGCCGTCCAGGTGGTCGATCTCGTGCTGCATCAGCTCAGCCATCGGTCCCTCGCACTGCAGCGTGTGGGGGCGTCCCTTGAGATCCTCGTAGGCGAGCGTCACCTGCATGGCGCGGGTGACGCGCACCAGGAGGTCGGGAAACGAGAAGCAGTCGTCCCACACCTGGAAATCCTTGGGCCCCACGTCGGTGATCTCAGGGTTGACCATCACGAGGCGCTGCTTCATGCCGTCGATGTCGACCACGACGAGGCGCACCGGCGCGCCGATCTGCGGCGCCGACAGCGCCCGGCCCATGCCGTGCTTCTGCTTGGCCGCCTTCAGCGTGTCGCGCAGATCGTCGGCCACGAGCCGGACCGCCGCGCTGGAAGGCTTCTCCACGCGCTGGCAGCGCTGACGCAGGATCGGGTCGCCGAGCAGGCGAATGCGGCGTACGGCCATAGGGGGCCCTAATTCTGGCGTTTTCCGCCGGAGGCGCAACAGGGCAATGGCGTATCCGGCGTAACCTCTTGTGGAATCACGAAATAGCGTCCGTCATATACCCCGCACCGGGGCGACGGTTTGCCCCACCTCCATACAGGGTATACGCTAGGCGGCCCCATGACGCTGGCCGGTGTGATACTCGCGGGTGGGCGCTCGAGCCGGATGGGCATCCCGAAGGCCCTGCTGGATTTCCGCGGGGAGCCGTTCGTGCTGCGCCTGCTCGAAGCGTTCGAAGCGCTCGATCTGAAGACGCGCGTCGTCGTGGTGGGTCCGGGAGCGGGACGGACCCGGGAGGCGATTGCGGCGCATCCGTGCGTCGTCGTCGAGAACCCGGACCCCGACTCCGGGCCGATCGGTTCGCTGCGGTGCGCACTCGAAGCGCTCGACGCGATTCATCCCACCGCCGTTCTCGTGTGGCCGGTCGACCTCCCTCATGTCCATGTCGCGACGGCGGAGCGTCTGGTCGAGGCGTATCGCCGCGGCCACGCCGCGATCACGCTGCCGACGTTCGCCGGTCACCGCGGCCATCCGGTGATCTGGGATCAAGCGCTGTTCGACGAGCTGCGCACGAGCGACGCGGCCACACGCGAGGGCGCTCGCGCCGTCCTGCACGCGCACGCGGGAGAGGTCGAGGCGGTTCCGGTCGACGATCCGGCGGTCACGGATTACATCAACACGCCCGCGGACTACGAGCGGCTGATTCGCGAGATCAATCGGGATGCTTACTGAGACGAGATCTCAGCCGTCAGCTGTCAGCTATCAGCTCTCGGCTCGAATCCTGCGAAGTCTGCCCGACCTGGGCTTGGGACTGCTCTTCGCGGCGGCGTGGCTCAACCTCTTCAATCTCGGCGCGCGGCACGGCGTGGGCCTGATGCTGCTCGTGGAGATCGAGGGGTGGATCATCATCGTGACCTTCGTCTCCGCCGCGTTCGCTTTCGCGCTGACCAAGGACACGGAGTGGACGGAGCGCGCCAAGGACGTGATCGGGATCGTGACGTTCTGCGCGATCCCGCCGATCTACTTCGCGAGGAGCTGGCACGTCTGGTGGCCGATTCCGACCTACGCGTTGTTGTTGTGGAACCGTTTCCGGCTGGCCAGGATGGGGAAGGAGGGCGCGCGCCAGCTGCGGATGCCGGTGCGAGAAATGGTGACGTACGCGGCCGCGGGGCTCGCCAGCATCTGGCTCGCGATTCCGGTGCTCGGCGCCTCGGCGGCGGAGTTTCGCATCACCGATTATCCCGGATGGTGCCACGCGCCGGAAATACTGATTCCGGATGACATCCGTAACCTGCGCAAGGTGGTGACGTGGTGCGATGAGCCGCATCGCGCGCTGGCGGCGGGGGTGTTCTACTACTGCGTGACCGCTTTGATCACGCTGCTCAGGGGTCCTCATAAGCTCTCGATGTTCGGCTGGGTGCGTCGGGATAAGTAGATCAGGGCGCCTGGTCCAACCATCCTCCCTTGAAGCCTGCGCGACGCAGTCCCCTGATGATGTAGGGACTCTTGCGCATGTACTTCCACACGAGATCGCTGCGATAGTTGGCGAGCATGCCGAGGATCGGGCCCTCGTCGATTCCCAGGTAGTCAGTATCGAACCATCCCTTGCCCGGAACGACCTGACCCTGGGTCGCTTTGCCGGTGAACTGAAACGTCGGGTTGAAGGCGTCGAAGAAGCCGTAGGGCCCGAACAGCGGATCGCCGTAGCGCTCGCGCATCGTGACGAGCGCGGGGATGGCAATCTCCGGGGCGAAGGGGATCGCACCACCGGCGGCCGTTGGAGCGATCGTGCCGTCGTCCTGCACTTCAGTGAAGGACGCGCCGCGTGCGAAGTAGGTGTGGAACTGGCGCGGCGCGCCGTTCGCGGCGAGCGTGGCATCAGCGGGCCCGTCGGAGGCGGTGAGCCCCCAGACGTCACCGCTGTACCCGGTCCACCCGGCCGGGTTCGCGATGGCGTACGACCGTTGCGCCAGCGTGGCGCGGCGCGAATTCTCGAGGTAGTCGATGCCGTGCGCGCGCATGAAATCGTCCTGAATGCCCTTGAAATCGATCCATAGATGCGAGTACTGGTGGCCGAACAGCGGGGCGAAGCCGACCTGTTGCTGTCCGTAGTAGGTGCCCCACGGATAGGTCGACGTCCACGCCGCCCAGGCGGTGGAATCGATCGCGTGCGTCGGTGATCCAAGGGCCAAGACGTAGATCAGCATCCCCTCGTTGAACCCGTGCCAGTCGGAAGCGATGTAGCCGTTCTCCGGCGTCCACCCCATGCTCACGAGCGGCGCATTGTGGACCGACCACTGCCAGTCGACGCGATCGTACAGCGAATCAGCCGTCGCGCGGATCGCGGTTTCGGTCGAGTCGGAGCCGTTGAAGTACTCGCGGCAGAACAGCACGCCGCCGAGCAGCAGGGCGGTGTCGATCGTCGAGAGCTCGACCTGCTGGAAACGGGCACCGCCGGGCATCGACAAGAAATGATAGAAGAAGCCCTTGTATCCGCTGATACCGGCGGTCCCTGATCCTTGAGGCGCCTGCCAGAACCAGCGCAGCGTCGTGAGCGTGCGGGCGGCGGCGTCGGCATGGGTGATGTAGCCGCGCTCGACGCCGATGGGATAGGCCGTGAGGGCAAAGCCGACAGCGGCGATACTCGAGAACGACGGTGTGGGCCAGCGGTCGGGCGTCAGGCCGGTCTGCGGGTCGGTGCGTTCCCAGAAGAAGGCGAAGGTGCGCTGCTCCAGCGTATCGAGGAATGCCTGGGCCCGCGGCGAGGACGGATCGATGGTGGGTTGCTGGCCGTCACCGGCGCAGGCGAAAGCGGCAGGGAGAAGTCCGAGTAGTGCTGTCCAGTGTCGGCCGAGCATATGGATCAAGATATGTCGGTGATGAAAAAGCCCGGTGGGGCGCCGAATCGGCGCCCCACCGGGGAAGAGAGTCAGAAATTGTACTCGCCACCGATCTGGAGTCGGCGAGGGTCGCTGATTGTGCAAGACGCGTCGCCAAAAGTCGCCGATCGGCGGTTGAACGTGTCAAAACATCCGAAGTTCTGGTAGTTAAAGACGTTGAAGAGGTCGACGGTAATGCTGATGGAAGTTCCGGAGATTTCTGGGAAGTCCTTGCGCATTCTCAAGTCCAAATTCCGAAATGCCCATGCACTAGGAAGGATGAAACTGCTTTTCGGGGGTGAGAACCCGCCGAATTCGGGAATCACACCCGCTTGCGAAGTGTCGGCAACGTTGGCGAACCGGTCTCCAACATCCTGCTTGGTTCCGGTACCCAGCGTAAGCAGGCCGCTGAACTGAACCCCGAATAGATATGGCATGTCGACGATCCAGTTCGCGACGACGTGACTGCGCTCGTCGTTGCGGACCTGTTTCGGATAGAAGGTGGTGTTGGGGAAACTGAAGTCGTCGTTGAAGCCCTGCGTTTGGCGCTTCGCAAACGTGTACGCCAACCCGGCACCCCATCCGAACCGCTCGCTCGAGCGGCGGTAGGGACGGTCCACGCGCACTTCGAGGGCATCGTACCAGGCTTTGCCCGTCGTGCTGGCCATGAGGATGTTGCTGAAGCCGGGAATGCCATGGAATGTGAAGCAGCTCCCATTGCCGCACGGGAAATCGATGTTGGCCCAGCTGAAGGTGAACACATGGTTCGTGCGCGCGCCGTTGTACGACGCCTGGATGCCCCAGCTTCCCAGGAGCTGCCGCACGCCGAAACTGAAATGTTGCGCCAGCGGGGGCCGCAGGTCGTTGGGCAACAGTTTCACCTCTCGCGCGTTCGCATTGGGCCCCAGCGCCGCCAGGATCTGGGCCGGCGAATCGCCGAGGTACGCTGGATTCCACGTCGCCAGGCTCGCGTTGTTCGAATCACCAGGGAACCGCTTGAAGTTGATCCGATAGGTGGGGTGCTGCAGCGCTTCCTTCTCTTGCGCCGT
Organism: Gemmatimonadales bacterium; assembly: GCA_035262825.1. Taxonomy (GTDB): domain Bacteria; phylum Gemmatimonadota; class Gemmatimonadetes; order Gemmatimonadales; family GWC2-71-9; genus DASTHG01. The sequence continues at coordinate 6,193 of DATFSB010000362.1, forward strand.
GAGATCGTGCACGGTTCGATCTACGAAGATGCCCCAGCCGCCGAACAGCGTTGTCTTCCCGGCCTGATCGAGCTGATACGAGAATCCCAATCGCGGCTGGAAGGCGCCCTTGTAGGCCGAGCGCTGCGTGCCGTCAGTGAAGTAACGGCTCGGGTTCAACGGGAGGAACAACGATGAGGCGTACTTGGTGAGTGTGTCCACCACGTCCTGCGGTGTCCTGTAGCTCGTGTTGATCATGTTACTTTCATAATCCCACCGCACCCCGACGTTGAACGTCAACTTCGGCGTCGGACTCCAGTCATCCTGCAGGTAGGCCCCGATCTCCGTGTTGTTGTCGCCATAGCTCGGATTGCCGAACTGGAATTCGACATGCTCGGGAATGTTGAAGCTGTCGGCGTCGGTCCAGACAAAGAGCGGGTTCTCGGAGTTCCGCTTGACGACATCGTACTTCATGAAATCGATGTTGATTCCGGTCTTGAACACGTGCTGCCCGCCGTGATTGAATCCCGAATACGTCAGATCATTGCGCAGCGTCGTGCGGTACTGTTTGAAGTCCTGAATCGTGAAGTTGCTGCCTATCCAAGCCGTGAAGTTGCAGCAGAAGAATTGCGTAATGGTGCCTGGATTGTCGGGTATCGACTGATCGCGGTAGCGCTGGAATCCCACCGTCGCTTCGTTTACCAATGGGCCGTGGACATACGTGTGCTTCAGCCGACCGGTGTACGTGTCGACCATGAGCCGGTTGGCGAACTGGAACGAGTGATCGGGTTGATTGAACAACGCTCCGAAGTCCCGGATGTCGCTATTGGTCCGGCCATCGAGGCTCAGCTCGAACGAAGAGTGCGGCGTGGCCTCGTAACTCAGCTTGCCGAACAACAGTGTCTCGCGGAACGGGGACCCAAAATTCCCGTTGTACTGACCCAAGTTGACCGGGTTCAGCGCGGGATAGTTCGCGGCCGTCGTGGTGTTGATGTTCACGAGACTGGTGCGGTTCTGATAGTTCCCCTCGTAGGAGGCAAACACGTGTAGGCGATCGACAATGAGAGGCCCACCGATTGAGAGCCCCAGTTGATAGCGTGTATAGTCGGGCTTCTTGAAGCTGGAATTGGCGGCTTTCGCTTTCAGTTGGAATGTGTCGAGGGCGACGAGCCCCGCATCCTGGAACCCAAAAAATGCGTTGCCGCGCCAAGTGTTCCCGCCTGACTTGGTTGTTGCCACAATGATCCCGTTCGTCGCTTTCTGGTATTCTGCCTTGTAGTTCTGGGTGATGACGCGGAACTCCTGAATGGAGCTGCGCGCGAACGGATTGCCGCGGCTGCGATCCTGGCCGACGATGCCGCCCCGGAGCAGATCGTTCTTGTAGCTGGCGCCGTCAATGAAGACATTGATCTCGTCCGCCCCGAATTGCGGTCCGGTGGCGCCGGCCGCGAAGGTGCGTCGCGTCGAGTTGATTTGATCGTTCTGCGTGACGATCCCGGGGGCGAGGGCGGCCAGATCGAAGATATTGCGATTACTGGTGGGAAGGTTGTTGATCTGTTGCTGTGTGACGTTGGTCGCGACTTCCGACGTTCGCGTCTCGATCGCCGGGGGTGTGGCCTGCACGGTTAGACCGGCAACTTCAATCGCTCCAGCAGCCAGTGTGAAGTCGACCAACTGGGTAGCGCCGATCTGGATTTCGATCCGTCGCGCTTGCGGCGAATGCCCGATATGACGGGCGGTGACGTCGTAGACTCCGGGCTGTAAAGCCGGCAACACGTAGGCGCCCGCATCATTGCTGGTTGCGGTGCGCAGGAAGCCTGACTGTGTGTTACGGGCTTGAAGCTCTGCCGCCTCGAGCGGCGCTCCGCTCGAGTCCCTCACGTACCCGCGGATCGTGCCGGTCGTGGTTTGTGCGACCGCACGACCCGTTGCCAGAACGAAGAGGCCGCCGACTGCGAGCACTCCTCCCAGCCACTGTCTATCGAAAGCGGTCATACAGCGTTCCTCCCCTCCGAGAGTGAACCGCGACGGCTCGGACTGCGACACTGTTTACTAGACCGTAAACCTCAGGACGGCAGTAATCGTACCCGCCGAGGATGCACTCGAATCGAGTTCTCAGTGACTGGTGTCATCACCGTAACACTATGACTTACAAGGTGTTATATATTCACACAAATAATATTTGATTTTGTTTGACAACTCGCCGCTGCACCGATACGATTCAGTCGCATGGATACTCCCAATCCGGGCCTCGCGGCCCACAAGGGCCTGCGCGGTGATGTCCTGCAGGCGTTGAAGCGGGAGCAGCCGCTCACGGCGAAGACGCTTGCTGCAAAATTGGGCGTCACTCCTAACGCGATTCGGCACCACCTGAAGGAGCTCGAAGCCGAGGGGCTTGTGTCATACGGGCGCGAGCAGCGCGGCGTTGGCGCGCCGACATTCGCCTACCGGCTGTCCCCTCAGGGGGAAGCGCTCTTCCCCAAGCGCTACGAGCAGACGCTCACCGATCTGCTCGATCGCGTTGCCGAGCGGCAAGGACGCGCCGCCACGGCCGCGATGCTCGAAGACCTGTACGCCGATCTCACCCGCCGGCTCCAGGCCGAGCTCGAGGGCGTCGCGCCCGAGGGCCGGCTGGCAGCGGTGACGCGCGTGTTGAGCGATGCGGGGTACATGGCCGAATCGGACGCCGCGGGCGGAGCCTTCCGGCTCGCCGAGCACAACTGCGCCATCAAGTCCGTCGCGGAACGGTTTCCGGAAGTCTGCGCGGCCGAGGCGAAGTTTCTCCAGACCGTGCTCGCGGCGAGCGTCGAGCGCACCGCGCACATCGTCGACGGCTGCAACGCCTGCGAATACGCCATCACGTTTCGGACGGAAGTATGACGTCGATTGAATCCCAGGTTCTCCAGCCATACAAGTACGGCTTCACCACCGACATCGAGGCCGAGGTCGTTCCTCCCGGTTTGTCCGAAGACGTCATCCGGCTCATCTCCATGAAGAAGGGCGAGCCCGACTGGATGCTCGACTGGCGGCTCAAGGCCTATCGCAACTGGACCAAAATGACCGAGCCGAAATGGTCGAACGTGAAGTACGGCCCGATCGACTACCAGGCGATCAGCTACTACGCCGCACCCAAACAACGTCCCAAAGTCGAAAGCCTCGACCAGGTCGATCCCAAGCTGCTCGAAACGTTCGAAAAGCTCGGCATCCCGATCGCGGAGCAGAAGCGGCTCGCCGGTGTGGCGGTCGACGCGGTGTTCGACTCGGTGTCGGTCGCCACGACGTTCCGTGAGGAGCTCGCGAAACATGGAGTAATCTTCTGCCCAATCTCGGAGGCGATCCGCGAGCACCCGGACTTGGTGCGCGAGTACCTCGGCTCCGTGGTGCCGGTGAACGACAACTTCTTCGCCGCGTTGAACTCCGCCGTCTTCACCGACGGCTCGTTCGCCTACATCCCGAAGAGGGTACGCTGCCCCCTCGAGCTGTCGACGTACTTCCGCATCAACGCGCGCAACACGGGCCAGTTCGAGCGCACGCTGATCGTGGCTGATGAAGGCGCGCAGGTGAGCTATCTCGAAGGCTGCACGGCGCCGATGCGCGACGAGCATCAGCTCCACGCGGCCGTTGTCGAGCTGGTCGCGCTCGACAAGGCGACGATCAAGTACTCGACGATCCAGAACTGGTACCCCGGCGACAAGCAGGGCAAGGGCGGCATCTACAACTTCGTGACGAAGCGCGGCACCGCGCACACCGACGCGAAGATCACGTGGACGCAGGTCGAGACCGGCTCCGCGATCACGTGGAAGTACCCGAGCTGCATCCTCCAGGGCGATCGGTCTGTCGGCGAGTTCTACTCGGTCGCGACGACGAACAACTGGCAGCAGGCGGACACCGGGACGAAGATGATTCATCTCGGCAAGCACACGCCCAGCACGATCGTCTCCAAGGGCATTTCCGCCGGCCACGGCCAGAACACCTATCGCGGCGCGGTGCGCATCGGCAAGAAGGCGCAAGGCGCGCGCAACTACTCGCAGTGCGATTCGCTGCTCATCGGCGACAAGTGCGGCGCGCACACGTTCCCGTACCTCGAGATCAAGAACACCTCGGCGCGTGTCGAGCACGAGGCGTCGACGTCCAAGATCGGCGAGGACCAGATTTTCTACTGCCGCCAGCGCGGCATCTCGACCGAAGACGCCGTCAACATGAGCGTCAGCGGGGTCTGTAAGGAAGTGTTTCGCGAGCTCCCGATGGAGTTCGCAGTTGAGGCTCAGAAACTTCTATCAATTAGCCTCGAGGGATCAGTCGGATAGGGCAAAGGGCAAA
>DATFSB010000363.1:0-4600 GCA_035262825.1 Gemmatimonadales bacterium
GCGTCGACGATCAGCATGGTCGGCTCCTCCATTCCGGGCGTAGCAGACTGTACTTTACGACGCTGCGGAGCTCTCCCGCGACGCAGAGCCGGTCGCGCAGCGAGCCCTCCTCGGAAAAGCCGAGCTTCGCCGCCAGCCGCCGTGACGACGGGTTCTCGGCTCGATCCGCGCTTCGATCCGATGCGCGTTCAGGTGCCTGAAGCAGTGCGAGATCACCGGCGGCGCCGCCTCCGTCATGATGCCGTGGCGCCAGAGCGACGGCACCACGATCCACCCGAGCGCGAGTCGTCGTTGCTGTTCGTTGTGCGCGTGATAGTTGATCGCGCCCACGAACCGGCCCGTGCGGATCTGAATCGCCCACATGCCATGCCAGCGTGGGTCGGCTTCGGCGGACATGCGGATGCGCTCGGCCGTCTGGCTACGTCCCGCGAAGGAGGATGATCCCAGTGCCGCATGGCGTCGGCATTGCCGTACGCTTCGTGCAGCCCTTCGGCATCGTGAGCGGTGATGGACCGCAGCGTCAGGCGAGATGTCTCGAACGCGGGTAGCGTCATGACTCAGGGAAAGCTGACGTCGCCGTACGGATAGAACTTGGAGATGTCGACGTTCCGGTAGGGCAGCGCCTCGAGCCGCACCGTGCCGAGGAACGGTTGCTCCGGCTCGACCAACAGGATCGTCTTCGCGAAGCCCGAATCGTCGAAGCCGCGGCGGAAGTGCACGCGCGACTTGATCACGAAGGTCTTGAATTGATCGATCGTCAATCCTGGGGCGCTCTTGAGGTCGAGCGGGTCGATGACCTGAGTCAGGTACTCGCTGATCAACACGACGTTGCCTCGCCCGAAGGCGACGCTCACCCAGTGCCTGCCTGCCATCTTCGCCACGCCCGCGATCGTGCCCTTGATCCGCACGGGCCGGCCGGCTGACTCGTCGGCGAGGCCGCCGACCTCCATGTCGAACGCATCGCCGGCCTTCAGGCCCTTGGCCACGACTGCTTCGACGGCCTTGCGGTCGGCGACGGTGGCAATCAGCACGTCAGCCAGGTCCTGCGCGATCACCTGCTGCAGAACCCACGTCGCCGAGCCAGATCGGTCGGAATGGTCGGCCAGCACCACGGGCCAGGCGCCGCGCGCCATCGCTTCCTTGGCCCGCTTCACGCCTTCGGGGATCGGGTGCACCGTCGCCGTCTTCAGCAGCGCCTCACGCCGGCGCCATGCCCACGTCGCGACGTCCTCCGCAGCCTTTCGCGCAAGCTCGGGCTTGCCGTTGGTCATCGCCTGGACCGTCATGCCGACATCCGGCACGTCGGCGAACGGGAAGCCGAAGAAGACGTTCATATAGAGGTCGGGCTCGCGCGCTTCCCAGGTGAGGGCGTGCTGGACCAGGTCCATCCACGGCGAGGCGCCTGTCCATTGCAGCACCGTCGCGGTCAGGATCGGCACCTTCACCGTGGCGGTGGCGGGGGTGTAGTCGCCACGGATGGCGCGGATCAGCATGCGCGCTGCGCGCTCGCCCTGCAGGCGGCTGTCGTAGTGCGGGAAGTATTTCGCGCAGAACGCGAAGTCGGCCTGACGCAGGAACTCGGCGTCCTCGTTGCCATGCGGATCGAAGGTGCCGGCGATGAAAGCGTCGCGGCCCACGACCTCGCGCACGCGGCGGGCGATGTCGGCCTCGGGCCGCGCCACGCCGCGCACGCCCATCGCGCCATGCAGGGCGAGGTACACGCCGTGCCATCTGCCACCGCTCTCGAGCTCGGCGATCATGCGGCCGAGAAAGTACTCGTAGGCCTCCGTCGTGATCCAGCCGGAGCCGGTACCGGTTCTGGGCCAGAGCGGCGACTCGATGCCGACTAGCTCGACGCCGGTGTGCTCGCGAGCCACCTTCACGAAGCCGCCCATGTAGGACCGCGGCTCCCAGGCGAGCAGCGCCTCGCCTCCGGCCGGCGAACCGTCATGGACGAAATCGTCGAGCGTGGTGTCGTTGGGCAGGAACGTCACCGTCTCATGGACAAAGTTCAGGACGGCGATGCGGATCGCCTCAGTCATCCTGCTTCCTCAGGACGCTGGCGCCGCTTTGGTGGTCCCGGCCTGGCGGCCCTGGGTCAGCTCAGGATTCATCCCAGCGCGTTCAGCAATGCGCGCTGCCGGTTCAGACGCGTCGGACGCTCCTGAGCGAACCGCTGCACCCCGGCGAAGATCGAGTCCGCGTCCAGGTGCGCCTCGGCGATCACGTCCGCCTCGGTGCCGCCGGTGAGCCACACGTTGCCCTGGTCGGCCGTGAGGGAGTACTCATCGGTCAGCGAGCCGACGTTGCGCAGAGGCCACATACGGCGCGTTCCGCTCATCACGAACATGAGATCGTGGCGGGCCTCGGGCGGCAGCACGGTGTTCCGATACGCTTCGGACTGGCGGTCGAACAGTTCCTCGCTGATCGCCGCGACGACCTTCACGTTGATGCCGGCCGCCGTCAGCCGTGGCAGTACGCTCACGAGATTGAACGTCGAGCTCGATCCCTGGGCCACGACGTAGCCGTGTCGGGGCAGGCCGGGCGCGAAGTCGCGAATGACGTAGAGACCCTTGGCGGCGGCCCGCAAATCGGAATCGGCGAACGTGTTGCGGTCGGCCACGCGAAAGTCCGGGCGTGCTACCTCGATGACGATGACGCCGACCTTTTTTTCGCGCGCGGCGATCTCGGCGGCGGCGAAGTAGCCGGGGGCCACGTCGTTGTAGTCCCAGAAGCTCAGGTTGATCACCTGGTCGCGCGGGAACAGCTTCCACACCTGGGGAGCGAAGATCCCGAAGTGTGTGCGCGCGTCGGCGGCGGTCTCCGGGCCGGAGTGCCCGGCGAGGATGTGCAGGACTCCGGTGCGGAACTTGCTGTCCTGGTTCTGCTGGCTCCAGACGCGCGCGGGCAGATACATCAGCGGCGTGAAGGCGCCGTAGGTGCCGCTGAATGCCCACACCCCGGCAAACTGCTCGGGGTCCGGCGACGCGCTCTGGCCGACCAGGCCGATGGCGCTCGATACGTTGCCCGCTTCCTCGATCGCGGCCTTGAGCCGCGTCCCCAGCGCGTTGGTTTCGGGGTCGTAGTGCCCCCAGATGCTGCCGTGCTCGAGGTTGATCGACTCCGAAAGGTCGGCGGCCAGGGTCAGCACGCGGTTGTCGGTGACGTAGTTCGCCCACTTGACGATCTCGGACACGGCCCGGCGCGCGCCCGCCGTCTCGCCCGCCTTGCGGAACAGCGCGATCTTGAGCTGCTTCTCCTTGCCTGAGATCGAATTCCTCACGGTGAGCGTCTGCGGCTCCTCTGGGAGATTGGCGACCTTGAGGCGGTCGTCGAGGAACGGGTCGTGCTTCACGTCGACGCGGAGCGGGATCTCGGCCGGTACCGAGTCGCCGATCTCGACCAGATGATCGGCCAGCCAGTCCCCGAGGCCATCGCGCTCGAGCACCGACATGACGACGTCGATGTTGGTCTTGAACTGGATGAGCCGCTCCCGCGGGTCGGTGACCGGTCCCTGGCTGATCCCCTGGAACTGGACGCCGTAGCGCGTCTCGAAAGTGCGCGCCAGGGCGACGAAGTATTCCGAGTTCATCTTCATCGCGTATGGGTGGCTCGGGTAGCCCACCACCTGGTCGCCCGCGCCGGGGATCTTGCCGTTCACTGCGCCTGGCCAGTAGCCCTTGGTGGTCGTGCCGATCACGATCATCGGACGGCGATCTTTCGGGTCCCAGGTTTCCATGGTCCGGAGCGCGCCCACGATCTGGTCGTAGTCGTGACCATCCGGCAGCGACAGCACGTTCCACCCGTACGAGGTCCACTGGTCGATCAAGCGATAGCCCGTGAACCGGCTGGACACCACGCCGCCGATCAAGGAATCGTCGATGCCGGCGTTGTTGTCCGACAGGAAGATCCGGAGCCGCTTGCCGACCTGCAGCGCGATGGCCTGGGTCTTGACCTCCTGGGCGTGTCCCTCGGTCATGGCGAACTCGCCCTCGAGCGCGATGACCTTCGGCGTCCCCATGGGGGCGCCGATGATGTCCCAGAACGCCGCTTTTCCCGCAGCCGTCGCGATCCCGACGCCCGAGGGGCCGCCGTTGACGTCGTTGGTGAGATCGGTGGACTCGATGTGCCCGGACAGCGCCCGGATTCCTCGCCCCTTGGCCTGGGCGAACAGCGGATGATCCGACAGCCCCTGGTCCGCGAGCAGCATCTTCAGCGCGCCGGCGCCGCGGCGGAATCCCAGCGCGTCGATCGGCAGCATCGCGACGTCCGGCGCCACGTGATAGCGGGGATCGCCCGTCGCGTGATGCTTCCGGTATAGCGCCTGACCCAGGATCATCCACAGCGCATAGCAGGTGGGTGCGCAATGTCCCGCCGCCAGCATGAACTTGTCGCCGTACGGATGCTTCGGGCGCCGGTAGTCGTAGCGGAGCCCGCCCAGCTCGGGCCCGACCAGGTGCGCCGCGACGTTAAACGGCGTGTAGGCCAGCGGGCCGCCGAAATGCCCGGTCTGGGCATAGTTGCCGAGCAGGGTGAGGGTCATGCAGGTCATGTAGCCGACGTCTTCCAGGCGGCGCCGCTCGTAGGGAAGCCCGGGCGC
>DATFSB010000364.1:0-2277 GCA_035262825.1 Gemmatimonadales bacterium
GCGGCATGACCGCGCCCGCCAGCGGATCCGGCACGACCCCGCCGTGCACCGCTCTGGTAGCGAGGCGGCGCTGCAAATCCGCATCTAGGCCCCGGGTCATGGCGGGAACGTACCGACGCCTTTCGCCCCGGGCAAGCGAGCTTTACGTTAAGCGTCCATGCCCGGCCAGAATGGCCTCTCCTGCCTCGTCGTCGACGACGAGCCGCGGCTGCGACGGGTGCTGGTGCAGCTGCTCGAAAGCGACGGGTTCGAGGTCCGGGAGGCCGGCACCGGTGTCGAAGCGCTCCAGGCGATGGAGACGAACCCGGCGCCGCTCGTGATCTCCGATCTGCGCATGCCGCAGATGGACGGCGCCAGCCTGCTGCGCCATCTGACGCAGCGCTGGCCGGACACTGCCGTGGTGATGGTGAGCGCCGTCGCGGATGTGGACATGGCGGTCAAGTGCCTGCACCTCGGCGCCCTCGACTACGTCAGCAAGCCGTTCAACCTCGACGAAGTCCGCGCCCGCGTCGATCAGGCGCTGCAGCGGCGATCCCTCCGGCTCGAGATCAAGACCTACCAGCAACAGCTCGAGGACGCCAAGCGGCAACTCGAAGCGAAGGTGCAGGTTCAAGCGCTGCGCATCGAGGAGCAGTTCAGGGGGGGTGTCGATGCGCTGGCGCAGGCGCTCGAGGAAAAGGACGCCTACCTGCGCGGGCACTCGCTCCGGGTGGCCGAGTATGCGATCCACATCGCCCGACAGCTCGGACTGGATACCCAGACCATCGAGACGATCGAGCGCGGCGGGCATTTGCACGATATCGGCAAGATCGGTGTCCGCGAAGAGGTGCTGCACAAGCCCGACCGGCTGACACGGGAAGAGTATCACCACATCATGGAGCACACCATCATCGGCGCCCGCATTCTCGAACCGTTCATGCCTGATCGGCAGCTCATCATCGCCATCGTCCGCTCGCATCACGAGCGTCTCGACGGCAAGGGCCTCCCCGACGGCGTCCGGGCGGAAACGCTCCCGCTGCCGGTCCGCATCGTGTCGGTCGCTGATGCCTTCGACGCGATGACCAGCAAGCGACCCTATCGCGACGCGTTGCATCGGGAGCGGGCTCTTGAGGAGCTGCGGCGACAGAGCGGCATCCAGTGGGATCCCGTGGTTGTCGACGGGTTCTTCCAGGCGTACCCCGACGTCGACCAGCTGCCGATTGCTACTCCCAGCGCGTCCGCCCCCACCGCAGTTCCCCTGGATTAGCGATGCCTGAAACTCTGATGGTCGGCGTTTCCGGAATCCGCGGAATCGTCGGCAAAGACCTCACTCCCGAAATCGTGGCCCGCTATGCCGCGGCATTCGGCGCCTGGGCCCGCACCGGCGGCGGGCGACGGCCGCGTGTTGTGCTGGGCCGCGATGCCCGCACGTCGGGTCCGATGTTCGCCCAGGCGGCGACCGCGGGTCTCGTCTCCGTCGGCTGCGACGTGATCGACATCGGCCTGACCACCACCCCGTCGGCGCAGCTGGCGGTGCAGCATCACCGCGCCGCCGGGGGCATCATCCTCACCGCCAGTCACAATCCGATCGAGTGGAACGCGCTCAAATTCGTCGGACCCGACGGCGTCTTCATCGACGACACCTCGGGGTCGCAGGTGCGCGCCCTCGTCGCCGAGGGCCCGATCCCGCGCGCCGATCACGGGTCGCTGGGGACGGTCACCACCGACGGCGACGCGTTGCGCCGCCACCTCGCCGCCGTGGTGCAGCTGCCCGGCGTCGACACCGCCCGGGTCAAGAAGCGCAAATTCCGGGTCGCCCTCGATACTTGCCGCGGCGCGGGCGGGGCGATCATGCCGGCGCTGCTCGAGCGGTTGGGGTGCGAGGTCTCGGGGATCAACCTCGAGACCGACGGCAAGTTCCCGCGGCCCCCTGAGCCCACACCGGAGAACCTCGGTGCGCTGGGGGTCTTGGTGCAGCGCGTCAAGGCCGACTTCGGCATCGCGGTGGATCCTGACGTCGACCGGCTGGCCATCGTCGACGAGCGGGGAACGGCGATCGGCGAAGACTACACCCTCGCGTTCGCCGTGCGCGCGGTCCTGGGCGACAAAGGCAACGGCAAGGCGTCGAAGAAACGCGGCTCAGGCGGGTACGTCCCCCCCGAGCGGCCCAAGGCGATCGTCGTCTGCAACCTCTCGACCAGTCTCGTGGTGGAGGACGCCGCCCGCGACTGCGGCGCCGAGCTGGTGCGTGCGGCGGTCGGTGAGGCCCATGTCGCACGCACGATGATCGAGCTGGGA
>DATFSB010000365.1:0-4244 GCA_035262825.1 Gemmatimonadales bacterium
GCAGGACGATTACGTCCCCACCGGCCGCTTCGACGACCGCACGCTGCGCGACCTCGCCGACGAGCTCGGCGCCGTGCGTCAGGCGACGATCCACCTCTTCGCGCATCTCGACGAGGCTGCGCTCGAGCGCCGCGGTACGGCAAGTGGTAAGACGGTTTCGGTTCGCGCGCTGGCCTATATCATCGCCGGTCACGAGCTGCACCACGTCGGCATCCTCAAGACCCGCTACCTCACCTAGACCATGCGCACGCGCTCGCTCGCCACCGGCGCGCCGGCTGTCTCCGTTGTCGGCCTGGGCGGCATGCATCTCTCGATCGACGGCCGCCCCGACGAGGCGACGGGGCTGCGCGTGATTCACGCCGCGCTCGACGGCGGCGCCACGATCATCGACACCGCCGACGTCTACTGCATGGACGACGCCGATGTGGGGCACAACGAGCGGCTCATCGCGAAGGCGCTGCGCACCTGGGGTGGGCGCCGCGACGCCGTCGTCCTTGCGACGAAGGGCGGCCTGACGCGGCCCGGCGGGCGCTGGGAGCGCGATGCGCGCCCCGAGCATCTGCTGCGCGCCTGCGACCGGTCGCTCAAGGCGCTGGGGACGGAGCGCATCGACCTGTATCAGCTGCACGCCCCCGATCCCGAAGTTCCGTTCACCGACAGCGTCGGTGCCCTGGTGGAGCTGCAGCACGCGGGGAAGATCCGCTGGATCGGCCTATCCAACGTGACTGTGGAGAACATCGCTGCCGCGACGCGCCTCACACCGCTGGTGGCGGTGCAGAACCGGCTCAACCCGTTTTTCCGCGAGGCGCTGTCGGGCGGCGTCGTGGCGGAGTGCGCCCGCCGCGGTCTCGGCTTTCTGGCCTACAGCCCGGTCGGCGGGGGACGACTCAACAAGAAACTGCCCGGCCACCCGGTGCTGCAGCCGATCGCCCGGAGCCACGGCCTCTCGCACCATGCGGTAGTGCTCGCCTGGGTGCTGGCCCAGGGGGAGACGGTGATCGCGATTCCCTCAGCCCGCACTCCGGCGCACGCCGCCGATTCCCTCACGGCGGCCGACGTTCAGTTGTCCGCAGCCGAGCTCGCCGCCATCGATGCCGCGGAGTTCTCACGGAGCTGACGGATCAGCAACGCCCTGTTCGAGCGTCTCCGCGGGCTGCGCGGCCGCGTCCCATGGGCAGCCATTGCCGCCACCCCTACGCCGGTGACCGAGCTGCCGGCGCCCGCAGGTTTCGGCGGCCGGCTGTTTGTCAAACGCGACGACCTCACCTCGCCGCTCTACGGCGGCAACAAGGTGCGAAAGTTCGAGTACATCCTGGCAGACGCCGAGCGAGGCGGTGCGGACCTGCTCGTCACGCTCGGGGGAATCGGCTCGAACCAGTGTCTCAGCGCCACGCTGCATGGCCGCGCGCGCGGGCACGCTGTCGACGTATCGCTGATGCGACAACCGGTCACCGACGGCGTGCGCCGCACCCTGCAGGGGATGATCGTGGGGGGCGCCCGCATCCGCTACGCCGAGTCGATGATCGGCGGCCTGCGCAATGAGTGGCTGGCGATGCGGGACGGCCGGCGCGCCGGCCAGCGTCCCTACCACATGCCCTTCGGGGCCACGAACACCCTGGGTGCCCTCGGGTATGTCACGGCTGCGCTCGAGCTTGCCGGGCAGGTGCGGGCAGGGGCATGTCCCGACCCCGATGTGCAGCTGGTCGCTGCGGGGACCTGCGGTACGGCAGCGGGGCTATTGGTCGGCACGCGGCTCGCCGGGATGAAGAGCAGGCTCATCGCCGTAGGGGTCGTTCATCGCACGCGCCTGACGCGGACACTGATCCTGTGGTTCGCCAACCGGACCGCGGCGCTGTTGTCGCGTCTCGACCCTTCGATGCCGCGCATGCGATTCGGGAGCGGGGACGTCGTCGTCGCGGGAGATCAGCGGGGCGACGGCTACGGCCACGCGACGCCCGCGGCCCAACACGCCGTCGATTGGGCGCGGCCGCATCTGGCTCTGGAGACGACTTACACGGGGAAGGCCCTCGCCGCGCTGCTACGGCCGCACGCGCCACTCGCGAGTGCCCGGGTCGTCCTGTTCTGGAATACGCAGAATTCGTCGCCGTTCTCGACGGCTGCTACGTTCGATTCGCTTCCGGAGCGGCTGCGCGAGCTGCTCGCACGATCCTGAAAGGAGCCATCATGTCGTTGCGTCGTGTGCTCACTGTTGTTGTCCTTGCAGGCGTCGCAGCGGGTTCGCTCGTCGGCCAGAATACCAGCCGCGCCATCACAGCCCAGGACCTGCGGCGACGCCTGTTCGCCCTCGCCGATGATTCGATGGGCGGTCGGCGGTCGGGCTCGATTGGGGACTTCAAGGCCGCCGAGTACGTCGCAGGGGAGTTCCGGCGCCTCGGTCTCGTGCCGGCGGGCGAAGGGGGCACCTGGTTTCAGACCGTGCCGTTCTTCATCGCGCAGCCTGCTGGGACGGCCCTCACGGTGGGAGATGCGACGCTGACCTGGGGGACGGACTTCGTGCTCGCCGGCCGCCCCTTGCCGCTCGTGCAGCTGCACGGTGCGATGGCGGTGTACGGCGGAGTCGTGTCCGACACGGGAACGTGGATGGCATCCGGACAAGCGGGCGGCAAGGTGGTCGTGCTGGACGTCCGGCCGGGAGCCGACGGCAAACGGCAACTGGTTCGTGGACTGAGCCGGATCGCCACCAACGCGCGCTTCACGGGAGCGGCAGCGGTGGTCGTAGTCGAGCTGGATCTGCTCAGTCCGGAGGTGCTGTACCTCATCGCGGGCGAGCGTCTCACAGCCGACACGTCACGCGGATCGGCTCAGCCGGCAATCGCATTGATCACTCCGCACGCCGCCGAGCTGCTGCTCGGAGCGCCGCCCGCACGCCTTGCGGCCGGCGCCGCCGGCAGGCCGGTGCAGGGGGACCTCGGCGTGAAGTTCGCGCCCGTGCCGTACCCTGCGCGCAACGTCATCGGCGTGCTGCAGGGGAGCGACCCCTCGCTGCGCGGCGAGTACGTCGCCCTGAGCGCCCACAACGACCACGTCGGGTTCGATCACGTGGTACTCGACCACGATTCGGTGCGCGCCTACAACCGCGTCGTCCGGCCGATGGGCGCCGACTCCCCCGACCATCCGCCGTCACCCGAGGAGCAGGCCGGCGTCAAACAGATTCTCGATTCGCTGCGCCGCGTCAACCCGGCGCGGCGCGACTCGATCCGCAACGGCGCCGACGACGACGGCTCGGGAACCGTCGCGATCCTCGAGATCGCCGAAGCGCTGGCTGGGACTCCAGCGGCGCAGCGGCCGAAGCGCTCGCTGCTCTTCGTCTCGCATACCGGTGAGGAGGAGGGACTCGTCGGGTCGGCATGGTTCACCGATCACGCGACGGTGCCGGTCGATTCGATCGTCGCCGAGTTCGACGAAGACATGGTGGGGCGGGGCACGGCGACCGACCTTCCGGCAGGTGGTCCCGGTTACCTGGAAGTCATTGGAGCGAAACGGCTCTCGGCGGAGTTCGGCTCCGTGCTCGAGGCGGCAAACGCGGCGCAGCCGCAGCCGTTCAGCTTCAACTACGCCTACGACGTTCCGGGGCATCCTTTGCAGTACTACTGTCGGGCCGATCACTACAGCTACGCCCGCTACGGCATCCCGAGTGTTTCGCTGTCGCGCGGCGAGCACCTCGACTACCACCAGATCACCGACGAGGCGCAATACATCGACTACGAGGACCTCGCCCGGGTGGCGACGCTGGTGCGCGACGCCGCGTTGCGCGTGGCGAACCTCGATCACCGGCCCAAGCTCGATCACCCCAGGGGCGATCCCCACGCCCCCTGCGTGCAATGACGCGCATCGCCGTCACCCGCGACGTCAGCTCCGCCATCGTGCGCTGCGAGCTGGTGCATCAGGAGCGGCGCCCGATCGACGTCACCAGGGCCAGGCGCCAGCACGGCCTGTACGAGGAGGCGCTCGCCGCGCTCGGCTGCAGAGTAGAAGCGCTGCCCGCCGATCCGGATCTCGCGGACTCCGTGTTCGTGGAGGACGCCGCCATCGTGCTCGACGAAGTGGCGGTGATCACGCGACCCGGCGCTGAGTCCCGCAGGCCCGAGACGGCGGCGGTATCCGGCGCGCTCGCGCCCTATCGACCGCTGCTGGTGATCGAGGCACCGGGGACGCTCGATGGGGGAGATGTCCTGCGAATCGGGCGGACGCTGTATGTCGGGATCAGCGGTCGCTCCAATCTT
>DATFSB010000366.1:0-9379 GCA_035262825.1 Gemmatimonadales bacterium
GCTGATGCTCGCCGATATCCGCATGCCGGGGATGAGCGGCATCGATCTCGTGCCGCAGGCCCTGGCGCTCGATCCCGACCTCGCGGTGGTGATGCTCTCGGCGGTGAACGACGCCACCACCGCCGCGCTCTGCATGCAACGCGGCGCCATGGACTACCTGACGAAGCCGCTCGACCTCGACGACCTGGCGCGCGCCGTGCAGGGCGCGCTGCGGCGCCGCGAGGAGCGGCGCGCGACGCGTGAGATCGATCAACGCGCCAAGGAGGCGCTGGAGCGGGAGCGGGCCAAGGCCGCACGGTTGACCGTGGCGACCCTCGAGGCGCTGGTGAACGTCATGGAGGCACGCGACCCCTACCTGCGCGGTCATTCGGCCCGCGTGGCCGACCTCGCCGCGACGATCGCCGCTCACCTCGGTCTGGCGGACGATGTCGTCGAGGCCGCGCGGCTCGCCGGACGGCTGCACGACATCGGCAAGATCGGCACGCGCGAGGGCGTCCTCAACAAGCAGGGGCCGCTGACACCGGAAGAGAACGAGCACATCAAACAGCACGTGCTGATCGGTTCTCAGCTGCTGGCCCCGATCGACGAGCTGCGTCCGGTGCTGGGTGGTATCCGCAATCACCACGAGCGGTGGGACGGCTCGGGGTATCCCGACGGACTCAAGGGGGAGGAGATCCCGCTGCTCGGGCGCATCATCGGCGCTGCAGAGATCTACGACGCGCTGTGCACCAGCCGGCCGTATCAGGAGAAGATGTCGCCGTATGAGGCGGTACAACGGATGGGCGAGCTCGTGGGAACGGCCCTCGACTCGCGCGTCTACGCATCGCTCGCCGAGGTGGTCCGGCGGCGGCGATCGCTCGTCTTTCTCGACGGCGGGGACGCTGCCGGTTCCTGAAAAGACCAAACCCGGGGGCTTGCGCACCCCGGGTTGGCGGGTCGGGCGAAGTGGCCGTCACACTCCGGCCGCGACCTCTTGTTCCAGCGCATCGCTTGCTTGGCGTTCTACCCTACGCAGCCAGCGGCGAAATTGTTGCAGACCCGCTGTATCACCGCCGCACCCAGTTTGATGCACGGATCCGCCAAAGCGTTGCACAGCCCGCTCAGAAGCGCCGCACGCGCCCAAGTCGCGACGTCGTAATCGTTTCAACCTGGGACCCACGGCGCAGCACGATACGCGTATTGCCGAGTCCCCAGGCGATTCCGAGCGGGCTGAAGACGACTTCCGGGTTGGAGACCGTGAGGGAGACGCCGGTCGACGCCGGACCGGGCCAGCGCGCGTACGGTTCCCATCCGGCC
Organism: Gemmatimonadales bacterium; assembly: GCA_035262825.1. GTDB lineage: Bacteria > Gemmatimonadota > Gemmatimonadetes > Gemmatimonadales > GWC2-71-9 > DASTHG01. Next base: position 1,297 of record DATFSB010000366.1, read on the forward strand.
GCTCCCTCGCGGTCGATGCGCAACGAATCGGCGGCGATGCGCAATCGCGCGCGCGCGCCGCGCAGCACGGCGGCAGTGCGCGTGACCGCCAGCGCGGTGGTCATGTCCCGTGCCGCCCCATCCGCTGCGATCCAGTCGAGCAGCGGAACGAGCCGCGTCACGACGATCGTCGTGAGCAGTGCCACGACGGCGAGGACGACGACCATCTCGAGCAGGGTGAAACCGCGACGCATGGCACAAGTGTACGCCGCTGCCGGGCCGGAGCGTCATCCAAAATGCGCGCACCGGAGCGAAACGACGCGCCGCGGCGCCGCTTGCGCCCCGGTCTAACCCGCCAGCCGGGGGTGCGCTATGTTGAAAACGATGACCGCCGCGCCCCAGCGCGACCCTCTCCATACTCTGCGAGAGTACCGCAATCTCGCACCGTGGAACCTGCACGACCTGTCGATCCTCGTGGGGGCAGTGCTGCAGGCGTCCGCCATCACGCCGATTAATGCCGCGGCGCGGGCCACGCCGAGTCAGCGGACCATCCGGTTTTACGTCGCGCGGGGGCTGGTATCGCCGCCCGAGGGCCGCGGCACCGCGGCCACCTACACGTATCGCCACTTCCTCCAGCTGCTGTGCATCAAGCTGCGCCAGATGGAGGGAGCCACGCTGGCGGCGATCACGCGGGAAATGGAGGACCAGACCGGCGACGTGCTCGAGCGGCGCGCAGCGCAGACGCTGGGTGCGGCGCTGCCGCCCCCCGACCGCCTGTCGCTGCGCGGCGGCGAAGGGCTGCCGCGGGGACGCTCGGGCCGTGCCATCAACGCGTGGCTGTCGCGCGACGTCGAGCGCGAGCCGGGAGCGCCGTCCAGCTGGCGGCGCATTCCCGTCGCCCGCGGCGTCGAGCTGCACCTCGACACCGACCACCCGCTCGCCCGGCTCGGCCCCGAAGAGGCCGGGGTGGCGGAGATGGTGCGCCAGGCGCTCGCGAAACTCCTGCCGCAGTGGCCCGCGTAGTACTCGTTCTCCACATCCGGGAGTAACTCATGAGCGGTGTGATTCTGCTGATCATCCTCGGGGTGGTCGTCCTGTACGGGGTCGGCGCGTACAACGGCCTCATCAGCCTCAAGAACCAGACGCTCAATGCGTTCAAGCAGATCGACGTCCAGCTGAAGCGCCGCCACGACCTCATTCCCAACCTGGTGAACGCGGTCAAAGGCGCGATGGATTTCGAGAAATCGACGCTCGAGGCGGTGATCCAGGCGCGCAATCAGGCGGTCTCCGCCGGAGCCAATGCCGGTCCCGATGCGATGAAGCAGGTGGCCGCCGCCGAGAACCAGCTCACCGCCGCGCTCTCGCGCTTCAACGTCGTGGTCGAGCAGTACCCGCAGCTCAAGGCAACCGGCAACGTGGCCCAGCTGCAGGAAGAGCTCACCTCCACCGAGAACCGGATCAGCTTCGCGCGGCAGGCTTACAACGACACCGCCACGCAGTACAACACGAAGCAGCAGCAATTCCCCACGAACCTGTTCGCCGGGATCGCCAAGGCGACGCCCGCCGAGCTGTGGGAGATCACCGACGAGGGTGAGCGCGCGGTGCCGCAGGTCGATCTCTCCATGAAACCCAAGGCGTGACGGACGACACCGGGCTCAACCTTTTTCAGCAGCAGGAGGCGAATCGCCGGCGCACCGTCTGGCTGGTGATCGCCTTCGTCCTGTTCTTCGCCTGGCTCGGATTCGGCGGCGACTTCGCTTACTGGCTCGCCACGTCGGACGCCCCCCCGGACACCTATCACCACACCGTCCCCTGGTTCGGACTGATCATGACGGCGATCGGCGCGGGGATCGCCTGGTACGGGTTCTCCACCGGGCCGAACAAGGTGCTGTGGTCCACGGGTGCCGTAAGGCTCGAGGACCCCAAGACCGACAAGGAGCGCCAGCTCGTCAACGTCGTCGAGGAAATGGCGATCGCGGCGGGGATCTCGCGCCCGGACATCTGGATCGTCCCCGATCCCGACCCCAACGCCTTCGCGACGGGTCTCGACCAGTCGCGTTCCCACATCGCTGTGACGCAGGGGTTACTCGACATCTGCAGCCGCGATGAGCTGCAGGCGGTGGTGGCGCACGAGCTGGGGCACGTGAAGAACCTCGATGTACGGCTCATGACCACGCTCGCCGCCCTGGTCGGCGCGGTAGCACTGATGCACGACGGCGTCGGCCGGCTGCTCGCCTCCGGCGGGCGCATCGGGGGTGGGGGCGGCTCGCGCGGCGGCGGGAAGGGAAAGGGGGGCGGCGTCGTCATCATCGTCGTCCTGGTCCTGTGGGTGATCTCCTGGATTCTCGCCCCGATCATCGCGCAGTTTCTCGCGATGGCCGTGAGCCGCAAGCGCGAATACCTGGCGGACGCGATGGGGGCGCAATTCACCCGCAATCCGATGGCGCTGGCGAGCGCGCTGACCAAGATCGAAGCCGCAGACGCTCCCACCGCATCGATCAAGCGCGGCGCCGCCCATCTGTGCATCGCCGACCCGCTGGGACGCCGCGCCAACTTGCGCGAGGGCGGGATGTCCGACCTGTTCGCGACCCATCCGCCGATGGCCGCCCGGATCGCCCGGCTCAAGGGTATGGCCTACCAGCGACTCAAAGCCGAAGGACAGTTTCCGGCCGCGTGACCGCCCGTGACTGGGCCATCGCTCTTGGAGTGGGGCTCGGCGTAGCGACCGCCGTCGTCTACCTGGCACGCAACCGGCTCCGCCACGCGGGCCGCGCTTCCGTGCTGCGGTTCCGCACCCGCCTCGCCCGCTACCACCTGCAGCAGCGGCGCCGTGTGAAGGAAGCGCTGCTCGAGGACCCGGTCGTCGGCGCGGCGGTGCAGCAGCACGCCCGCGAGCGCGGACGGCCGGAGGCACAGGTGTGGCGCCTCGTCACCCGCTACATCGACGAGATCGTCCCGCACCTGAATGTCCTCACCTACTACAAGCTCGGCTACAACTCGGCCAAGATCCTGATCCACCTGTTGTACAAGGTGAGTGTCGACCATCAGGACGAGGCGGCCCTCGCGCGCATTCCCAAACAGGACGTGGTGGTCTACCTGATGAACCACCGCTCCAACGCCGACTACATCATGGTCGCTTACGTCCTCGCGCGCGGCACGCACGTGAGCTACGCCGTGGGGGAGTGGGCCCGAGCCTGGCCGCTCGAGTACGTGTTCAAGTCGTTCGGGGCGTACTTCATCCGGCGCCGGTTTCGTGAGCCGCTGTATCACGCCGTGCTCGAGCGGTACGTGCAGCTGATCACGACGAACGGGGTGACCCAGGGGATCTTCCCCGAAGGGGGGCTCACGCGCGACGGCGCGCTGCGCCCACCCAAGCTCGGCCTGCTCGACTACATCTGCCGTGCCATGATCGATCCGGCGTTCCAGCGGGACGTCTGGTTCGTCCCCGTGGCCCTCAATTACGATCGGGTGCTGGAAGACCGCTCTCTGATTCGCGAGCTGGTCGATCCACAGGACCGCCCTGGCCGGCTGGCCCAGCTCACGACCGTCGTGTCCTACCTGGTGGGGAACACGCTGCGGCTCGTCACGGGGCGGCTGCGGCGCTACGGCCGGGTGGCGGTGAACTTCGGCACCCCGCTTTCGCTGCGCAGCTGGCTCGCCACCGCGCCGCCCGGCGTGCTGACCTGGCCGAAGGAACGCCGCCTCCCCGAGCTCGAGCGCCTCGCGCGGGAGATGATGAACCGCATCGGCGCGATCATTCCCGTCACGCCGGTACCGCTGGCGGCAGCCGCTCTGCTTTCGTTTCAGCGCACGGTGGTGTCGCGCGACGAAGTGCTCGAGCGAATGGACGTGCTGCGGGACCGGCTGCTCGAAGTCAACGGCAAGGTGGTGCGCGGCGGCACGCGCATCGGCGAGATCTGGGATCGGGCATGGCGCATGCTGCGGCTGCGGCGGCTCGTCATCGAAACCGGATCGAGCCTTGTGATCCTGCCGCGCGGCCGTCCGCTGCTGGAGTACTATGCGAACTCGATCGCCCACCTGGTGCCGATCCGCGCACCCCGGCTTCCGTTCCACAAGGAGCACGACCGCGAAACCGACCTGCCGCGACTCAACACCGGGGAACGAGGAGCGGGACGAGGTACGTGACGGTGCGGCAATGTGCTACGCCCCGCAACGATTGGTACCACTCCCCAATTGCCGCTCCCCTATATTTCCCCCGCTCCCATGCCGGCCCCCCCACCCCCCCCGCCCCCCCCATCGCCCCGAGTTCTCGACCTCCCGTCCCTTCAGCCCGGTGAGCGGGTGCAGGACACCCTGCTGGTGCTCGACGCCGAGCAGCGCAGCTTCGAGGGCGGCTGGTGCACTGTACTGACGTTCGGTAACGCGACCGGCCGGCTCACCAGCGCCCCGTTCTGGGACCGCGAGCAGGCGATGGTCGAGGGGATCCGGCCTGGGCATGTGGTCCAGGTGCTGGGCGAGGTCGCCGACTATCGCGGTCATCGCCAGCTGCGCGTCAGCTCGCTCCGCGTATTGCCGCCGAGCGCCGCCGAGCTGGGACGGCTGCTCCCGAGCGTGGGAGATGTCACCCGCTATTGGGAGACGGTGGATACCTGGCGCGCCGAGCTGACGAAGCCGCGACTGCGAGCCGTGCTCGCCCTGTTTTTCGAGGACGCCGACTTCCGGCAGCGCTTCGGGGCGTGCCCCGCCAGCGTCGCCGGTCACCATGCTACGCTCGGCGGCCTGCTTACTCACACGGTCGAGGTCGGCGCTATCGCCCGTACCATCGCGCGCGCCGCGGGGGCCGACCCGGAGCTGGTGCTGGCGGGGGCGCTGCTGCACGACATCGGCAAACTCGACGCCTACCGCTGGGATGGAGTGTTCGGGTACACCGACCAGCACTACCTGCTGGGACACGTCACGCTCGGCGCGCTCATGCTGGAGCGGCGCCTCAACGAAGAGCCGGCCCCCCCGTGCACAGCCGAGGAGCGGCAGCTGTTGTTGCACCTCATTCTGTCACATCACGGCCGGTTGGAACACGGCAGTCCCGTGCTGCCGCTGACGCTCGAAGCAGAGGTGTTGCATTGGGCTGACAATGCCAGCGCGAAGACCGCGAGCATGGCGGAGGCGCTGCGCGATGCGGACGCATTCACAGAAGGACTCATCTCGCAGAAGCGCGTCTGGCAGCTGGATCATCGGCGGCCCTATCGCGGATCGAGCGATTGGGGCATCACCAACCAGGATCTCCGTTGACCCTCGACAAGACTCCCCAGGGCAAGTACCTGGGGCTGCTCAGCCTCACGGCGCTCGGCGTCGTCTACGGCGACATCGGGACGAGCCCGCTGTACGCGCTCCATGAAACCTTCTCGGGGCGATTGGGCATCCCGCCTACACCGGAGAACGTCCTCGGCGTGCTGTCGCTGGTGTTCTGGTCGCTGATCCTCGTCGTCACGATCAAGTACCACGTCGTGATCATTCGCGCGGACAACAAAGGCGAGGGCGGCGTGCTGGCCCTGATGGCGCTGGTTCAAGGGAGCCGTCAAGCACGCGGACTGGCGCCGCGCCATGTGATGATCGTGCTCGGGATTTTCGGTGCCGCGCTGATCTACGCCGACGGCGCGCTGACCCCTGCGATTTCCGTCCTCGGTGCCACCGAGGGGCTCGAGGTCGCCACGCCGGAGTTGGCGCGCATGGTCGTCCCGCTGACCCTGGTCATCCTGATCGGGTTGTTCTGGTTCCAGAACCATGGCACGGCGCGGATTGGCGCGGTGTTCGGTCCGATCATGCTGCTCTGGTTCTGGACCATCGCGATCCTCGGGGTCGTAGCGATCTTCCGGCAACCCGGCGTGCTGGTGGCGGTTTCGCCCGTGCACGCCGTGGAATTGTTCGTGAAGAATCCCGAGCGTGCCTTCGTCGTGCTCGGCGCCGTGTTTCTGGTCGTGACCGGAGGAGAGGCACTGTACGCCGACCTCGGTCATTTCGGCCACAAGGCGATTCAGATCGCCTGGTTTTCGACGGCAGGACCCGCCCTGGTCCTCAACTATTTCGGACAAGGAGCTCTGCTGTTGCAGGATCCCAGCGCGGCGGCGAACCCGTTCTACCACCTCGCGCCTTCGTGGCTTCTCTACCCGCTGATCGCGCTGGCGACCGCCGCCGCGATCATCGCTTCGCAAGCGATCATCTCGGGCGCGTTCTCCCTCACCCGGCAAGCGATCCAGCTCGGCTACAGCCCGCGCATGCAGATCGACCATACCTCGTCGCGAGAGATCGGGCAGATCTACGTGCCGGCGGTGAATTGGGGGCTGATGCTGCTGACCTGTGCTTTCGTGCTGTACTTCAGATCATCCACCAGCATCGCCGGCGCCTACGGGGTCGCGCTGTCGACGCTGATGCTCATGACGACGCTGATGTTTTACGTCATGTCACGCGAGGTGTGGCGCTGGAGTCTCCCGAAAGCCGGCATCGTGGTGCTGCTCTTTCTGGCGATGGATATCCCCTTCTTTGTCGCCAATGCCCTGAAGATCGAAAACGGCGGCTGGATCCCCCTCGCGATCGCCGCGGTGCTGTTTCTGCTCATGTCCACCTGGAAGCGTGGCCGGGCGATTCTGTCACGGCGGTTGCAAGAGAAGGCCGTGCCCTTCAACATTTTCCTGGCCGACCTCGCCGCGGATCCGCCGCTGCGAGTACCCGGGACCGCGGTGTTCCTATCAGGCAATCTCGGGGGGACGCCGCCCGCGCTGATGCATAATCTCACCCATAACAAGGTGTTGCACGAGAAAGTCGTGTCGCTGACGATCGTGACCGACGATGTCCCGCATGTGCCAGTGGCTGAGCGGTTGACAGTAAAGCCCTTGGGGAAGGGGCTCCACAACGTCACTGCGCGCTATGGGTTCATGGACGAACCGACGATCGACGACGTCATCGAGCAGTGTCGCGTCAGAAAGATCAACATCCAGGTCGAAGGAACGACTTTCTTCCTGGGGAAGGAAACCGTGATCGTGAGTGACAGACCCGAAATGGCGCGCTGGCGCGCCCGGGTATTCTCATTCATGTCTCGAAACGCTTTGAGCGCGACGGCCTTCTTCCAGATTCCGCCGAGTCAGGTATTCGAGGTAGGGGCGCAGGTGGAGTTGTAGAGCAGGGAGGCGGTGAGGAGGGTGGAGGTTGGTGGAGGTGGTGCAGGTTGATCAGCGGAGTAATTCCCCCAAAGATCGAAACTCATAGCCCGCCGCGCGCGCGTCGGCGATGATGCCGGGCAGCGCCGCCGCCGTATTGGACCGGTCGCCGCGCTCGCTTGTGCCCGCCGGATCGTAGCCGTCGCCATCGTGCAGCAGGATGATCGCCCCGGGCTTCAGCTTCGCGCGCACGCGGCGGCGAATCTCCTCGGGCGGCGGGCGATCGGAGTCCCACACCCCGTACGTCCACCCTACCGTCTGGTAGCGCAGCTTCTTCGCCACGCGGGTGACGAAGGGGTTGCGGTACCCGTGGGGAGCACGGAACGCGCGTGGGATTTCTCCCGTGATCTCCACAATGTCCTTGTGCCCGCCCGTCAGCTCGGCCCTGACCGCACCAGGCCCGAGGCGGTGCAGCTTGCGATGGTTCTTGGTGTGGTTGCCGATCTCGTGTCCCGCGGCTGCTACGCGGCGCGCCATCTCGGGATGCCGCCGGACCGCAGCGCCCACGAGGAAGAAAGCGGCGGGCACGCGCTCGCGCTCGAGTGTCTCGAGGATCCGCGATGTCACAGGTGGCTGCGGCCCATCATCGAACGTGAGATAAAGGACACGCTCTCGCTTCGGCCCCCGGCCGATCACACGACCGAACAGGGGGCTCGTCGGGTCGTACGCGCCCCAGGCGAGGCTGCCGAGGACTGCGACCCCGGTTCCGATGAGTGGAAGCGTCATCGCGGTGAGACCCGGCTTCGGCGTGCGGCGTCAAACGTTCCGCCCAAGAATACGAAGCCCCTGGTACGACCCGAAGGGCCGCCCAGGGGCTCCGCACATCGGTTACCCGGAGCCGGGGGATTGCTCCCTCCGTTCTTCGTCCTGCCGCCGCCGGTGGACTGTTGCGTCCGCGGTAGGGCAAACAGGAGCTCCGGCTTCCATCCCCA
>DATFSB010000367.1:0-6553 GCA_035262825.1 Gemmatimonadales bacterium
ATGGTCGCGGCTCAGGTGAAGGTGTTCGCCGATCAGCTCCTCGCCTCGGGACTGGCCGAATGAATCCTGCCCTCGCTGCCGCGACACTGATGGCGATGCTTCAGAACCCCCAGGGCGCAGCCCCCTTCGATTCCGCCACAATCGTGATGCGTGGATTTCACTTCACCTCAGGCGATACGCTTTCGGAGGTGCGGCTCTTCTATCACACGATGGGTCACGCGCGGAAGGACGCCGCGGGGAAGGTGCGCAACGCCGTGCTCGTGCTCCATGGCACCGGCGGGTCGGGCGGCCAGTTCCACAGCACGGGTTTCGTCGAGCTGTATGCGCACGGCGCCCCGCTGGACACCGGCGCGATGTATCTGATTTTCCCCGATAACATCGGGCACGGTCGTTCGAGCAAGCCGAGTGACGGCCTGCGCGCCGGCTTTCCGCACTACGGATATCAGGACATGGTGGCGCTGCAGTACCGCCTGGTTACGGACGTGCTGCATGTCAACCATCTGCGGCTCGTTATCGGAACGTCGATGGGGTGCATGCACGCCTGGCTCTGGGCCGAGCGGTATCCGGATTTCATGGACGGCGTGGTGCCGCTCGCCTGCCTGCCAACGCAGATCGCGGGCCGCAATCGCATGATGCGGCGGATGATCATCGATGATATCCGCTCCGATCCGGCCTGGAACGGCGGCGCCTACAGCCAGCAGCCCCCGGGGCTCAGAGCCGCTCTGCAGGTGCTGTTCTTCATGGGGTCGAGCCCGCTGCAGCTGCAGCGGGGCGCGCCGACGCGGGACTCGGCTGATGCCGGCATCGAGCGCTGGCTCGCGCAGCGGGCCACGACGACCGATGCCAACGACATGCTGTACCAGTTCGACGCGTCGCGCGACTACGACCCCAGTCCCGACCTCGAGCGGATCACCGCGCCCGTCCTCGCGATCAACTCGGCCGACGACGAGATCAATCCGCCCGAGTTGGGCATCATGCAGCGTCTGATCGCGCGCGTCCACGGCGGGCGGTACGTCCTCGTCCCGACGAGCGACATCACGCGTGGGCACGGGACGCACACCGTCGCGGCCGCGTGGCGTCAATGGTTCGACCCGTTCGTGGCCGGCCTGCCGGAGCGGTGAGCGAGAGCGGCCGATGCGCGACGTGATGGTGGGAGCGTTCTACAATCCGCACCTGGGCCGCGAGCTCTCAGGAGGAACCGGGATCGACCACCTGGCGATGGCCGATCCGCCGCGCGGCGACGACCCGTGGTGGCCGGCGATCCGCGACCGCTACACCCTGCTGCTGCACGACTATCTCGGACAGCTCTCCGAGCCCCTGGACGAGCCGTCGATCCAGCGCGCCCGGTCGCTCGCGGCGCTGTATCGGACACCGTGGGTCGCCGAACATTTCCAGTGCTTGCACACCGAGGACGGGACCTACAACCTCAACTACGTGTTTCCGCCGCTCTATACAGAGGAGTTTCTCGACCGCTTCGTCGCCAACGCCAACGCGCTCAAAGTACGGCTGGACCAGCCGCTCGTGATGGAGAACATTCCCGGGTTCTTCGATGTCACCGCGAGCCGGATCCCCGAGGCGCAATGGCTGCGGCGCTTCTTCGAGCGGACGGAAGTGGGCTTTCTGCTCGATCTCCCGCACATCTGGCTCGAAGCCCACTATCACCACGTCGATCCGCTGGCGTTTCTGAGTGACTTTCCTCTGGAGCGCGTCGTCGAAGTGCACGTCGCCGGCGTGGAAGAGGACCGCGACCTCGAGGGGCCGTGGATCGCTCCCACCGCCCCGTCCGACGCGATGCTCGAGTTCATGGTACACGCCGTGAGCCGCTGCCCCCGGGTTCGCGCCGTGACGTTCGACGCCTTCTCACCGACGCTCACCGGCGACGTGCTGTTTTCGAGTGTCGAGCGGATCCGCAAGGCGCTGGGGAATTGAATACCGTGCTGCTGCTGGCGCAGGTCGTGCGCCTGCCCTTCGACTCGCTGCCGGTCGTCGCCCGTATCCCCGTCCCGGCGCGGCCCGACTGGCTCGCGATGGGATTCGGATCGGTGTGGGTGGTCGACTACCGGCCGCCGTCGCTGGTGCGGATCGATCCTGCCACCAACAAGGTCGCAGCGTCGATCCCTCTGAGTGGGAAAGCCTGCCTCGGGATCGCCGTCACGGACACCGCGTTGTGGGTCGCGGATTGCGAGCACCACGTCGTGGCGGAAATCGATCCGACGAAGAACGCTGTGTCGCGGACGCTCAGCGTCGATTTCAAGGTCGACGACGAGGGCTCGTTCGGTGCTGTAGCTGGCAGCCTGTGGCTGTTCGTGACGGACAGCACGGCTGCGTCATCGACGCTCATTCGCGCCAACGAGCAGACCGGGGCTATCGAGAGGCGGATCTTCGTCGGTCCCGGCTCATACGTCGTCGCCGGAGACTCCACCGCGCTCTGGGTTTCGAGCACGCACGGGGCGGAAGTGATGCGCGTCGATCCCAGGAAAAATGCCGTCGTCGCGACCGTGCCAGTCACGCCCCGTCCCAAGTTCCTCACTGTAGCCGTGGGCGGCGTGTGGGTGTTGCATCAGCGTACGGGGTCGGTCTCGCTGATCGATTCGGACAGCAACGAGTTCGCGGCGTCGGTTCCCGCTAATGTCCCGACTCCATGGGGCGACATCGCCACCGGCGCCGGCGCCGTGTGGGTGAGCGTGGACGGGATACCGGTCACCCGCATCGATCCGGCGACGCGCGCCGTGACCCATCAGTTCGCCGGTGGCTCAGGCGCCGATGCAATCCGGTTCGGTTTTGGCTCGCTCTGGGTAGCGGATCACGAGCACGGCGAAGTGTGGCGCATCGATCCCGGACGGATCAGCGCGCTCCGTCCGGCGCCGCGGTGAGCGATCGCGCCGTGCAGGACGCGTTGATCCGCGCCCTCGCCGACGCGCCGTATCGCGCATCGCCGGAGTGGCACCAGCGGGGGCTGGCGGACGCTGACCGGCTCGACCGCTTCGCCAAATTCCTGGCGCGGCACTATTACTACGAGCGCCTGGTGCACTTTTTCCGGTACTCGGCAGCGCTGGCCCGGATCACGCGTCGAGCGCCCGAGGCCGTGCTCTCGAGCAGCGGGTTCGACCGGTTATTGCCGACGCTGGTTCTGGGAAGCCGGGATTCCGCGGTCGCCGTCGCCGACCTGGTGACGGCGCATCTGGCGACCGGTAGGACAGCCGCCATCCGCTATCATGACGACCTGGTGCTTTACCAGCGGGCGATGATGGTGGTCGAATCGGGTGCACGCGTGTGGCGCGACGGGTCGCCCGGCGCCGGGACGGCTCGCGTGTCGCTGCCGTTGCGGGTGGAGGGAACGATGCTGCTCGAGCTGCAACACGATCTGCCCGCGATCCTGCCGCTCTTGCTGCGGGACTGGACCGTCCCGCCCGATTTACCCGAGCGGGCGACGACGCTGCTGATCGCGCGCTCGGCGCACGGCCGCGTCTCGGTCGCGCGCACCACGACGACGATCGCGACCGTGCTCGAGCTGGCGGACGGACGACGCTCGCTCGACGATCTGGCACGCGACGCGGGACTGAAGCCGGGAGAGCTCGAGGCGACGCTCGAGGGCCTGGTCGAGATCGGCGCGGTTCGTTTTTCCACCGGCAGCTGATGAGACGCGCCCCTGTCCTCGCGCTCTGCACCGCCTTCGCCCTGGCCTGCGCGAGCAGTCACGCGCCTCCACCTCCACCTCTGCCACCGGCGGCGCCCGTGACGCTCCCCGCCGATCCCATCGATGCGCTGTTCGCCGATTACAGCGGCGCCGTTCCCGGTGCCAGCGTGATCGTGATACAAAATGGCCGAGTGGTGCTGTCGCGGGCGTACGGGATGGCGGACCTCACGAACCGCGTCGCGGCGACGCCCCGGACCGATTACCGCCTGGCTTCGGTCACCAAGCAGTTCACCGCCATGGGGATCATGCTGCTCGTGAAAGACGGGAAGCTCGGTTACGATTTGCCGGTGCGGGACATCCTCACCGAGATGCCGCCGCTGTCACACCAGGTCACGATCCGCAATCTCTTGAACCACACCTCCGGCGTGCTCGATTACGAGGATCTGATCCCCGACACGCAGACGGTGCAGGTGCACGACGCGGACGTCCTGAAGCTCCTCGCGACGCGCGATTCGATGAACTTTGCGCCGGGGACGCGCTACCGGTACAGCAACTCCGGGTACTGCCTGCTGGCGTTGATCGTGGAACGGGTCGCCAAGAAGCCGTTCGCCCGGTTCCTCCAGGAACGGATTTTCGGACCACTCGGCATGACGTCGAGCGTCGCGCACCAGGACGGGGTCGACACCGTCCCCAACCGCGCTTACGGGTACACGCCTGATTCCGGACGATTCCTCCCCACGGACCAGAGCGTGACGAGTGCGACGTTGGGGGATGGCGGCGTGTACACGTCGGTAGAAGACCTGGTGCGCTGGGATCAGGCGCTCTATCCCGGCGGGTTGATGGATTCCGCGACGATGACGCAGGCGACGACCCCGCCGCTCCTGCCGACCGATTCGACCCAGTACGGCTTCGGCTGGTTCATCGACAGCTACCGCGGCGTCCGGCGCTGGCGCCACACCGGCGAGACGAGCGGGTTTCGTAACGCGATCCAGCGCTACCCCGACCGTCGCTTTACGGTGATCATCCTGACGAACCGCAACGGCGGCGATCCGGCGACGATCGCCGAGCACATCAGCGATCAGCTGCTGTTTCATCCCTGACCTTCCCGCCGGGAGTTCCTGTATGAGCGAGCGACGTGAGTTTCTCGAGACGCTGGCCCTGGGCGGCGTCGCGCTGGCAGTCGGTGCCTGCGCGACGGCCCAAACCACGACCCAGGCGCCGCTCCTCGCCGCGCCGCCGGCCGCCAAAGAGGGGCCCTGGGACTCGAGCTGGCTCGACCAGCTCACTGCGAAACACAAGCAGGTGTTCGATGTCTCCGCATACGCCGATGGCGGTGGGCTGTTCTACGCGAAGAATTATTTCAACGCGCACCGCGATGCGTTTGGGACGACGTATCCCGAAGTGCAGGCGGTACTCGGGATCCACGGCGACGCGTATCCCATCGTGTTCAGCGACGCGATCTGGGCGAAGTACGACCTGGGTCGGCGCGTGAAGGCCAAAGACCCGCGCACCGGAAAACCGGCGCTGCGCAACGTGCTGTGGCAGCCGCGCGAGGGCGAGGAGATGTACGAGTACTCGGTCAACGCCCTGCAACCCCGGGGCGCGAAGTTCATCCTCTGCAACAACGTGCTGCGGTTCGTCACGCGCACCCTGGCGGGGGAAACGGGCGCGACCTACGAGGCGACGCGCGCCGGGCTGCTCGCCGGCCTGCTCCCCAACGTGACCGTGGTACCCGCCATGGTCGTCGCGATCGGACTCGCGCAGGAACGAGGCTGCGCCTACATCTACGCGGGTGCCTGAGTGGAGGTGCAGATCTTCGGAACGCACAAGAGCGCCGATACGCGGGCGGCGCTGCGCTTTTTCTCCGAGCGCCGCGTCCGCACACACTTCGTGGACCTGAACGAGAAAGCCGCGAGTCCGCGCGAGCTGGAACGGTTCGCGAAGAAGTTCGGCGTGCCGGCCATGATCGACCGTAGCTCGAAACGGTTTGCGGCGCTTGGCCTCGTCACCGCGCAGCTCACCGACACCCGCTGGCTCGAGAAGCTTGGCAGCGAGCCATTGCTGCTGCGCCAGCCGCTGGTGCGGTGTCAGAACGAGCTGACGATCGGTGCCGCACCGGAGACCTGGAAAACGTGGGTGACGAAACCTTCCGGTTAATTCTCATCTTACGCCTTTCCCATACGCCGTTAGTCTTAACGCGTGGACTTGCCCCTCACGCTGGTCTCCACTGCACGTGAATCCAAGACAGTGCCGGAATTCTGGGATCGCGCCGCGACCGCCTGGCGCGATTGGTCCGGCGCCGCCCACGTCGTGCTGCGCTATGAGGGACAGCGCCATCGCGGCACCGTAAAGACCGACGGCCAGCCCGGTGCCGGGCCACATCTCGTCGTCTGGAGCGACGCCGACCGCCGGGTCGAGGCGGAGCTGCACGCCTTTCCCTCCGCGCGAGCGGGCGAGCGGCTGGAAGCGGTGCTCGAGCTGACCGGGCAGCTCGCTTTGATGGTCGGGCAGCGCGCGGCGCTGGAGCACGACCAGCGGCTCGGCAGCTTCGTCATCGAGCTGTCGCGCTGGCTGCTCGCCGCTCCCGAGCGCGACCTGATGCTGCGCTACACGCTGCAGAGCGTGATGCGCCTGTATGACGCCGAGGGAGCGTACGCGGCGCTGCTCGAGCCGGGGGACGACCACCTGCGCATCGCCGTGGCGCTGGGGCGGTCGGCCGAGCTCAACGGCATGCGGGTCCCGCTCGACGAGAGCACCACGGGGCGCGTCGTAAGGAGCGGCGAAGCCCTGATGACCGACAACGTGCGCGAAGAGCCGGACATCTATCTGCCGCCCTCCGCGTTGTCGGCGGCCCACGCCCGGGCGGCGCTGATCGTGCCGCTGCAATCGCCGACCGGCGTGCTCGGCGCGATCGGC